>DATNGU010000227.1:0-4052 GCA_035605775.1 Solirubrobacterales bacterium
TTATCTGGATCTGGATCCTGATCACGATCCTCTCCGACCTTTTCCGCGACCATGCGCTCTCGGGCTGGGCGAAGGCGGCCTGGGTGCTGTTCCTCGTCTTCATCCCGTTCCTGACTGCGCTGATCTACCTGATCGCCCGCGGCGCCGGCATGCGCGAACGGGCGATCAAGGCACAGGCGGAGGCGAAACAGCATTTCGACTCCTACGTGCGCGAGCAGGCGCACAGCTCCCCCGCCGACGAGCTGCACAAGCTCAACGATCTGAAGGAAAAGGGCGCGATCTCCGGCGAGGAGTTCGACAAGGCGAAGGCCAAGCTACTCGCCTAGTAGCCGTTCCAGCCACCGCGGCGGCAGTCGCCGCGGTGGCCTTTTTTCCTGCAAGAGGGCCATTTCTGCAAGGGAAGTTGCAAGTTATTAGCAACTCCTAACAATCTTCAGGCGACTTCGTTAGCGTGACGCGCGATGCGCGCCCGTGCCGGTACCTCCCGGTGGCTGCTGTTGCCCGCCACCTTGCTGCTCCTCGTGCTCTGCCTGGTGGCGAGCGCGCCGGCTGAGACCCTGCGTGAAAAGCTCGACGCGACGCAGGGCAAGCTGAGCGACGTCCGCGAAAGCCAGAGCTCGCTTTCGGCGACGATCGCTGAACAGAACAGCGCGATCGACTCGATGCTGGGCGAAGTCTCTCGACTGCGCCAGCAGCAGCTCGCGCTCGAGTCCGAACTGGCGGACAAGCAGGGCGAACTCGATGGCGCCACGGCGAAGCTCGAAGCCGAGCAGCACCGGCTGGCGCTGATCCGCGCCCGCCTGCAGCGGGCGCTTGACGTCCTGCGCGAGCGGCTGGTCGCGATCTACGAGGCCGGCAGTCCCGACGTGATCAGCGTCGTGCTCGAAGCGGAGAGCTGGTCGCAGGCGAACGTGCGGGCTGAATACCTGAGCCGCGTCCAGGACTACGACAACTCGGTCGCCGACCGGGTCAAGGGCCTGCGCGACGAAGCGCAGGCCGCGGTCGAGCGGATGGCGGCGATTCGCCTGCAGCTGAAGGAGGCGCGCGATGCGATCGCGGACAAGGAGCGCGAAGCAGACGCCGCTCGGGCCGAAGCGGCAGCCCGCTTCGCCGACCTCAAGGCCGCCCAGGCGCAGCGCCAGGACGAGCTCGACGAGCTGCAATCGCGCGAATCCGCGCTGAGCGACAACCTCGCCTCGATCTCCGAACAGCTCGCCGCCTCCGGGGCGCCGGCACCGACCGGCACGCCGGCCCCGCTCACCCCCGGGCAGAGCGCCGGCTACATCTCCGAAAGTCAGGCCAGCGTTCCCAGAGACGCCCCTCCGGCTGTGCAGGCGGCGATCGAAGCCGCCAACTCGATCGCCACGACCCCATACGTCTGGGGCGGGGGCCACGGCTCCTTCGAATCCTCGGGCTATGACTGCTCGGGGGCGGTCAGCTTCGCCCTCAACGGCGGCGGCTTCCTCTCCAGCCCGCTCGATTCCACCGGCCTCTCGACCTGGGGCGACCCCGGGCCGGGCCAGTGGATCACCGTCTACGCCAACGCCGGCCACGCCTGGATGATCATCGCCGGCCTCGCCTTCGACACCGTCGGCGGCCCCGGCCCGCGCTGGCACTCCGCGCCGGTCAGCTCAACCGAAGGCTTCATAGCCCGCCACCCGCCGGGGTATTGAGCGGCTTTTTCCGCCCTATAGGGGGTGAAAGTCGGAAGCGCGCTCAGGCGAGGACGTCGGCGCTCTCGACCGGGCGGCCTTCCTTCTGCCAGGTGCCGACGCCGCCGCGGGCGACGTGGATCGTCTCGAAGCCCTCGCGTTGCAGGACCGAGGCGGCGAGGCCGCTGCGTTTGCCGCCCTTGCAGATCGTCGCCAAGGTCCGGTCGCGGGGCAGCTCGTCCAGCCGCCGCGCCAGCTCGCCGTAGGGGAAGTGGAGCGAGCCGGCGATGTGCCCCTCGGCGTACTCGTCAGCGCCGCGCACGTCGAGGACGAGCGGCGGCTCCCCGGCCTCCAGCAGATCGGCCAGCTGCTGCGGCCCGATCGGTTCGATCCGCGCCACCGGGCGCTCCTCCGCCCGCCAGGCACTCATGCCGCCGCCGAGGAAGCCGCGCACCTTCAGTCCCACCGCGGCCAGCAGCTCCGCCGCTTCGAGCTCGTTGCCGTCGGATGCCGCGACGACGACCAGCTCGGCGTCGGGCGGGACGACCTGGGCTACCTTGGTTGCGAAGCCGGTGTCGTAGCCGGAGGCGCTGATCGCGCCGGGGATGTGGGCCTCGTCGAACTGCTCGTTGGTGCGCGAGTCGACGGCGAAGGCGCCGGCTGCGATTGCCGTCTCGAAGCGGCGCGGCGTCAGCCGCGCCGGCGAGCCGATCGTCTCGATCAGCGGGCCCCGGTTGAGGGCGACGATGTGCTCGACGTTGGGCGGTCGCTGGCCCAGGCTCGAGATCGCGTCCTCGACGAACTCGGCCTCGTCGGCAAAGGCCAGCGCCCGGTTGTGGCGGCGCTCGAAGCCGATCGTCGAAGACGTACGCAGATCGATTCCCGAGCTGCCGCAGAGCGAGCCCCCGAGGTGCCCCGGCCAGACCTCGACCTCGTCGGCGAGTGTCAGCAGCCGCTCGTGCAGGGAGCGGAAGATGCCGGCGGCACCCTCGCGGGGGTCCACCGCCAGGTCGGGGCGGGCGACGTCGCCGACGAAGAGCGAGTCGCCGCTCAGCACCGCGACCGGGTCGCCGCCGCGCCCGGCGTCGCGCAGCAGGAAGGAAGTGTGCTCGGGCCGGTGGCCGGGGGTGTGGATCGCCTCGATCGCGACCCCCTCGCCCAGGCTCAGCGTCCAGCCGTCGGCGAAGGGCTCGTGCTCGTACTCGGCTCCGGCCAGCTCGCTGACGTGGATCGTCGCCCCGGTGGCGCGGGCCAGCCGCCCGTGGCCGGAGACGTGGTCGGCGTGGTTGTGAGTCTCCAGCACGTGCTCGATCCCCACCCCATGCAGGCGGCTGAGCTGTAGGTAGGGGTCGATGTCCCACTGCGGGTCGACGACCGCGGCGACGCCCGAGCCGGGATCGCCGACGAGGTAGGAGGCGCAGCCCAGGTCCTCATGGATGATCTGCCTGAAGAGCATCGCGGCCTTCCGGGTTTGCTTGGAATCGTTGAAGGGGTAGCGTTCCCCGCTCAGAGTAGCGGCCGAGGAAGGAGCCAAATGGGAGTCGAGGAGGAGGCGGTGCTGGAGCGGGAGCTGAGCGACCTGCTCGGCGTGGAGCGGTTCGAGCCGCCGCCTGAGTTCGCGACGAAGGCGCTGCTCGCCGACCCGGCGGTCTACGCGGAGGCGGCGGCCGATCCCGAGGCCTGGTGGAAGCGGCAGGCCACCGAGCTGCTCGACTGGGTTGAGGTGCCGAGCCAGGGCCTCGACGACTCAAATCCTCCCTTCTACAAGTGGTTTGCCGACGGCAAGCTGAACGCATCGGCGAACTGCCTCGACCGCCACGTCGATGCCGGCCTGGGCGACCGCGTCGCCTACCACTGGCGCGGCGAGGAGGGAGAGGAGCGCGACATCACCTACGCTCAGCTGCTGGCCGACGTGCAGCGCTTCGCCAACGCGCTAAAGGACGTCGGCGTCGACAAGGGCGACGTGGTCGGGATCTACCTGCCGATGATCCCCGAGGTCGTCGTCGCGATGCTTGCCTGCGCGCGGATCGGGGCGCCGCACAACGTTGTCTTCGGCGGCTTCTCGGCTGAGTCGGTGCGGGAGCGGATGGAATTCTCCGAGGCGAAGGCCCTCGTCACCGTCGACGGCGCCCGCCGCAAGGGCAAGACCGCCCCGATCAAGGCGCAGGTTGACGAGCAGATGGGGGACCTCGCCTCGCTGGAGACGATCGTCGTCGTCCGCCACACCGGCATCGATTGCCCGATGCGCGAGGGGCGCGACCGCTTCTACGACGAGCTGATGGACGCCGCCGAGCCCGAGTGCCCGCCCGAGCCGCTCGATGCCGAGCACCCCCTCTACATCCTCTACACCTCCGGCTCGACCGCGAAGCCGAAGGGGATTCTGCACACGACCGGCGGCTA
>DATNGU010000228.1:0-5987 GCA_035605775.1 Solirubrobacterales bacterium
CGCCGCCGCAGTCGCTGACGGCCAGTCCGACAAGCGCTAGCGAAACAAGTCCAAGTGCTGACGCCTCTCCTTGCCTAGGATGGAGAAATGAGCAGTCTTGACTCCTTTGGTGCCCGCTCGACGCTTGAGGTCGGCGGTCGTTCCTACGAGGTTTTCAGGCTCGACGCCCTGCAAGAGCGGTTTGACGTTGCCCGGCTGCCCTACTCGCTGAAGGTGCTGCTCGAGAACGTGCTGCGGTTGGAGGACGGCACCTCGGCAACTGCCGAGGACGTCGAGGCGATCGCCAGCTGGGATGCGGCTGCGACGCCCAGCGCCGAGATTCCCTTCCAGCCGGCGCGGGTGCTGATGCAGGACTTCACCGGCGTGCCGGCGGTCGTCGATCTGGCGGCGATGCGCGACGCGATGGCGGATATCGGCGGCGATCCGGAGAAGATCAACCCGCTGGTAGACGTCGACCTGGTGATCGACCATTCGGTCCAGGTAGACGCCTTCGGCAACGAGCGCGCCTTCGCGCTCAATGCCGAGCGCGAGTTCGAACGAAACCGCGAGCGCTACTCGTTCCTGAAGTGGGGCAGGGAGGCGTTCGACAATTTCAGTGTCGTTCCGCCCGCGACCGGGATCTGCCACCAGGTCAACCTCGAGCACATCTCCCAGGTCGTCTACAGCAGCGACCGCGCGGGCACCCTGCAGGCCTACCCCGACACGCTGGTCGGCACCGATTCTCACACGACGATGGTCAACGGCCTCGGCGTGCTCGGTTGGGGCGTCGGCGGGATCGAGGCCGAGGCAGCGATGTTGGGCCAGCCGGTCTCGATGCTTTTGCCCCAGGTGGTCGGCTTCAAGCTCGATGGTGAGCTGCCGCCGGGGGCAACCGCCACCGACCTCGTCCTCACCGTGACCGAGATGCTGCGCGAGCACGGCGTGGTCTCCAAGTTCGTCGAGTTCTTCGGACCCGGCCTCGCAACCTTGGGCTTGGCCGACCGAGCCACGATCGGCAACATGTCGCCGGAGTTCGGCTCGACCTGCGCGATCTTCCCGATCGACGCCGAGACGTTGCGCTACCTGGAGCTGACCGGGCGGCCGACTGAGACGATCGAGCTGGTCGACGCTTATGCGCGTGCACAGGGGATGTTCCAGGGCGCGGATTCCGAGGACCCGGTTTTCTCGGCGACCCTGGAGTTGGACCTGGACGAGGTCGTTCCGAGTATTGCCGGGCCGAAACGCCCTCAGGACCGGGTCCCGCTGGCGCAGGCCAAGGAGGCCTTCCTGGAGGCGATGCACGAGTTCGACCCCGAGGCGGCCGAGCGGATGGGCAACGGGGTCGACGAGGCGAACGAAGAGTCCTTTCCCGCCTCCGACCCGCCCGCCGAGGAACAAGACGATGAGCGCGGCCGGCCGCGGCCGGCGGTCAGCGGCGGCGCTGTGGCGACCACGATCGACGGCGGCAGCGGCGATCAGATCGAGGTGACGCTGGAGGACGGGACCAAGATCGAGCTCGACCACGGCAGGGTCGTGATCGCCGCGATTACGAGCTGTACCAATACCTCCAACCCCTCGGTGATGATCGGTGCAGGGCTGCTTGCTCGCAACGCTGTGCAGCGTGGTCTGAAGCGCAAGCCGTGGGTGAAGACTTCGCTCGCACCCGGCTCGACCGTGGTTACCGATTACCTCCAGCGGGCTGGGCTGACCGAGTATCTCGACCAGCTCCAGTTCAATCTGGTCGGTTACGGCTGCACGACCTGCATCGGTAACTCGGGCCCCCTGCCCCCGGAAATTTCAGCTGCGGTCGAGGAGAAGGACCTGGCCGTGTGTGCGGTGCTGTCGGGGAACCGCAACTTCGAGGGGCGCATCAACCAGGACGTCAAGGCGAACTACCTGGCTAGCCCGCCGCTGGTCGTCGCCTACGCGCTCGCCGGTCGCATGGACCTCGACCTTGCCAACGAGCCGCTCGGTGAGGGCAGCGATGGTGAGCCCGTATACCTGCGTGACGTCTGGCCCGAGCCGGCCGAGGTGAAGGAGCTGATCGGCCAGTCGGTCGCCTCCGAGATGTTCACCAGGAACTACGGCGGGGTGCTAGAGGGTGACGACACCTGGAAAGCGGTCGAGGTTCCGCAGGGAGACCGTTACACCTGGCCCGACTCGACCTACGTTCGCAAGCCCTCCTTTTTCGAGGGGATGCCGCCGGACCCGCCGGGGGTCGAGCCGATCACCGGCGCCCGGGTGCTGGCTTTGCTGGGCGACTCGATCACCACCGATCACATTTCGCCGGCGGGAGCGATCAAGAAGGCGAGCCCCGCGGGGGAGTGGCTGATCGAGCACGGGGTCGAGCCACGCGACTTCAATTCCTACGGCTCGCGGCGGGGCAACCACGAGGTGATGATCCGCGGCACCTTCGCCAACATCCGGCTCCGTAACCAGCTTGTTGAAAAAGCTGGCGGCTTCACCCGCCGCTTCCCGGGCGGCGAGGAAATGACGATCTTCGACGCCGCGACGGCGTATGCTCGTGAGGGCGTTCCGCTCGTGGTCCTGGCGGGCAAGGAGTACGGGTCGGGCTCCTCGCGTGACTGGGCGGCGAAGGGGACTAAGCTGCTCGGCGTCAGGGCGGTGATCGCCGAGAGCTTCGAGCGGATCCACCGCTCCAACTTGATCGGGATGGGCGTCCTACCCCTCCAGTTCCCAGCGGGGGAGTCGATCGGCTCGCTCGGCCTTTCTGGGGAAGAGGTCATAGACATTGGGGACCTTGAAGGCGGTGACGCGAAGACCGTCACCGTCACCGCCGGCTCGACCGAGTTCGAGGCAATCGTTCGCCTCGACACTCCAAACGAGGTTGTGTACTTCAAGAACGGTGGAATTCTGCAGACGGTGTTGCGCAATCTCAAGGACTAGACCTTGCGAGGTTCAAACGGCGCCGGGCCAAGCGAGGCAAGGACGCAGGGAGCCTGAATAGCAGCGCTATTCAGGCGACTGAGGACACCGCATCACGCCGGTCCGCCGCCGCCTGAAACCGCAAGGCGGCGCAGGAGGGCCGCGGGAGGCAGGGGGTCCGCGCGACCCTCACTGCACCTATGCGTCGGTAGCCAGGGAGGGATGCCGACGCGCCTGTTCACTCGAACGGGACTGTCCGAGACGAACAGTCACTACCTACCTATAACGCCTGTGAGCGCTGAGGTCAAGGCATCTTGAGTGGATCTATGGGGATTCCACGACTTTTTGCGGAGAATCCCCGATGCCCCAACCCCGTCGCTCGATCAGTTCTATGGCGATCACACTGCCGACGGGACCAACGGGGGTGAGGGTGGCGGCGAGCAGCGTGTAAGGGGCCTCGCGCCTGACACAGGCGACCCAGATCAGGATGCACAGCACGATGAACCCCAGCCCGTGCGCCCACCCGAACAGCATCGTCTCGGTGTCGAAGCCAGGCACGAGCCAAAACACGATCAACCCCGCAAAAATCGCCAGCTCAACCCAAGAAAGGCGCTTGACCCAAACAAACAGCTTCCCTGGAACGGGTTTCTTCATGTGACAAGAGGGGAGGGCGGGGGGTGTCCGGGCGGCAGCGGCGTCCTCTTTTTCGCCCCAGCCGCGATCTCGGACGGCCGCGCCCTTCCCAGGCGAAAAACCCAGCAACGCCCGGACACCCCCGCCCTCCCCTATGCCCCAGGGGTCAACGCCGTGAGCACGATCCGCTCCTGCTCCCTGGCGTGAGCGATGGAGTAACCCTCGCCGGGGCTGGCCCGGGTCGGACGTCCGACGTAGCCCAGCTCTACGCCCTCGGGCATCAGGTCGGGGAGCCGGCGCGACATCACCTTCCAACAGCCCATGTTGCGCGGCTCCTCCTGCGCCCAAACAATTTCCTTCAGGTTCGGGTAGGAGGCGATCAGCTCGCTGAGCTGCTGCTTTGCAAACGGGTAGAGCAGCTCGACCCGGGCGATCGCGACGTTCTCGGCCATGCTGCGTCGCTCGCTGGCGTCGATGTCCCAGTAGACCTTGCCGGTGCAGAGAACCAGCCGCTCGACTTTCTCGCTGCGGTCGGCGGCGGTTGGGTCGTCGAGGATGAAGTGGAAGTGGCTGTCGGTCAGCTGCTCGACCGAGGCTGCGGCGCGGTCGAGGCGCAGCAGTCCCTTCGGGGTGAAGACGATCAGCGGCCGCGGCTTGCGGATCAGCGCCTGGCGGCGCAGCAAATGGAAGTACTGCGCTGCGGTGCTCGGGTTGGCGATGCGTATGTTGCCCTCCGCGGCCAGCGCCATAAAGCGCTCGATGCGGGCACTGGAGTGCTCCGGGCCCGATCCCTCGTAGCCGTGGGGGAGCAGCAGGGTGAGGCGGCTGGTCTGCCCCCACTTGGCCTCGCCGGAGACGATGAAGCTGTCGATGATCACCTCGCCCGCGTTGGCGAAGTCGCCGTACTGGGCCTCCCAGAGGACCAGTGCGTTCGGCGTCGCCGCCGAGTAGCCGTACTCAAAGCCGAGGCAGGCCATCTCTGAGAGCGGGCTGTTGAAGAGCTCGAAGGGCGCGGTCGAGTCGGCAAGGTTCTGCATCGGGCAGTAAGGGAGGCCCGTCTTCTCGTCGTGGAGGACGAGGTGGCGGTGGGAAAAGGTGCCACGCTCGGTGTCCTGTCCGGTGAGGCGGATGTGGACGCCCTCGGTCAGCAGTGAGGCGAAGGCGAGCGCCTCGGCATGACCGAACTCGATCCCCTTGCCGCTCTTTATCGCCTCCTCGCGCTTACCGAGCGGTTTGCGCAGCTTGCGGTGGACCGTGAAGCTCTCCGGCGTCTCGAGCAGTGCTTGGTTCAACTCGCGCAGCTGGGGTGCCGAGACGGCGGTTTCGACCGGCGGGCTGGCGCTGCGGTCGAGTTCGCCGGTGCTGGAGGTGGTAACGGTGGGGTCTTCGTACTCACCCAGCTCCATCTTCTTGCGCAGGTCCTTGAGTGCTGCCGACATTTCGTCGTGGCGCTTCTTGCGCGCCCCCTCGACGTCCTCGCGGGAGATCGTCCCTTCGTCGATCAGCTTCTCGGCGTAGATCTCGGAGACCGGTGGGTGGGACTTGATTTTGGCGGCGATCGCCGGCTGCGTGTAGGCGGGCTCGTCGGTCTCGTTGTGGCCGTAGCGGCGGTAGCCGATGACGTCGATGACTATGTCCCGTCCCCAGCGCTCGCGGTAGGCCATCGCCAGCCGGATCGCTGCCGAGCAGGCCTCGACGTCGTCGGCGTTGACGTGGACGATCGGCACGTTGAACCCCTTCGCCATGTCGGCTGCGTAGGGGGTGGAGCGGGCGTCCTCGGGGTCGGTGGTGAAGCCCACCTGGTTGTCCTGGATGATGTGAATCGTGCCGCCGGTCGTGTAGCCGCGCAGCGCCTGCAGGTTGAGGGTCTCGGCGACCACGCCCTGGCCGGGGAACGCGGCGTCGCCGTGCAGCAACACCGGCACCGCTCGCTTCGGTTCGTGCTCCAGCTTCGATCCGTCGAGCTCGGACTGGATGAAGCGGGTCGCGCCCTCGACAACTGGGTCGACGAACTCGAGGTGGCTCGGGTTGGGGTAGAGCCGCACGGCGATCTTCTCACCCTCGTGGGTTTCGTAGATCCCCTGGTGGCCGTAGTGGTACTTGACGTCGCCGGTGCCGCCGTGGGGAATCGAGGCGACGGCCTTAACCTGCTCGATTTGCTTGGAGCCCTCGAACTCGGCCAGGATTGACTCAACCGAGCGGCCGAGGTTGTGGGCGAGGACGGCAAGCCGTCCGCGGTGGGCCATGCCGAAGACCACCTCCCCGGCGCCGGCGCGGCCGGCCAAGGTGACCAGCTCGTCGAGCATCGGCACGATCACGTCGAGGCCCTCGATCGTGAAGATCTTCTGACCCAGATAGGCCTTCTCGACGAAGCGCTCAAATTCGAAGACATCGATTAGCCGCTGTAGGAGCCGGCGTTTCTCGTCGTCGACGAGGGGCTGGCGGTGGGCGCCCGTCTCGACCATCTCGCGCAACCAGGTCCGCTGCTG
>DATNGU010000229.1:0-7684 GCA_035605775.1 Solirubrobacterales bacterium
GCGAGGTCGCGTCCACGGTCGAGGAGGCCGTTTCGGCGGCGGATCGGATCGGCTATCCCTGCGCGATCAAGGCCCAGGTATTGATCGGTGGGCGCGGCAAGGCGGGCGGGATCAAGATCGCCGCCGACCGGGCCGAGGCCGAGCAGTACGCCGGTGCGATTTTGGGCATGGACATCGTCGGTCCGCACGGCGAGGGGCCATTCCGCGTTGACCGGATCTGGGTCGAGGGCGGCTCCGACATCGCTGCCGAGTACTACGCCTCGGTGATTCTCGATCGCGGTGAGAAGAAATTGCTGGCGATGGTCTCCGCCAAGGGAGGGATGGACATCGAGGCGGTCGCCGAGGCCGATCCCGAGGCGCTAGTCAAGGAGCACATCGATCCCACGCGGCCCTTCACGGCAGCGGAGGCACGGCCGATCGTCGACGCCGCCGGCCTCGACGAGGACGTGCGCGACGAAGCTGCCGAGGTGCTGGCCAAACTCGCCGAGACGGCGCTGGCCGAGGACGCGACGCTGATCGAGGTCAACCCGCTGATTGTTACCGCCGACCGCAAGGTGGTCGCGCTCGACGCCAAGGTGACGATCGACGGCAACGCCCTCCACCGCCACGAGGGCCTGGCGGAGCTCGACGCCGAGTCGATCGACGACCCGCAGGAGGCGATGGCGCGGGAGAAGGGCCTCACCTACGTCAAGCTCGACGGCAACGTCGGCATCCTCGCCAATGGCGCCGGGCTTTGCATGTCCACCCTCGACGTGGTCGCCCAGGCGGGTGGTGCGCCGGCAAACTTCCTCGACGCGGGGGGCGGCTCGAAAGCCGACGCGATCGTCGATGCGTTGACCGTGATCACCTCCGACGAGAAGGTCACCGCGATCCTCTTCAACATCCTCGGCGGTATCACCCGCTGCGACGAGATCGCCAAGGGCATCGTCGAGGCGTCGGCCCAGCTCAACCTCGAGGTGCCGCTGGTGGTTCGCCTCGATGGCACCAACTCAGAGGAGGGCTTGGACATTCTCGCCAGCGCGAGCCTGCCCAACCTGCACCAGGAGAAGACGATGCTCGGCGGCGCACAGAAAGTGGTCGAGCTCGCCAGGGGCAACGGCTGATGTCGATCATCATCGATAAGGAGACGAAGCTGGTCGTCTCCGGGCTGACCGGTCGCGAGGGTTCTTTCCACGGACTTCGGAACCAGGCTTACGGCACGGACCTGGTGGCCGGCGTTACCCCCGGGAAGGGCGGCCAGGAGGTCGAGGGCGTTCCGGTTTTCGACTCGATCTGCGAGGCGGTCGAGCGGGAGGGCGCCAACACCTCGATGATCTTCGTCCCGGCGAGGTTCGCGGCGCCGGCGATCGACGAGGCGATCGAGTCCGGCGTCGAGACGGTGATCGCGATCACCGAGGGGATCCCGGTGCTCGACATGCTGAAGACCTACTGGAAGGCGAAGGAGGCGGGGGTTCGGCTGATCGGCCCCAATTGTCCGGGCGTGCTCTCACCGGGCAAGGCCAACGTCGGCATCATCCCCGCCCAGTTCTTCGACCCGGGCAAGATCGGCGTTGTCTCCAAGTCGGGCACGCTGACCTACCAGATCGGCAACGAGTTGAAGCAGGCGGGCGAGGGCAACTCTTCGATCGTCGGCATCGGCGGCGATCCGATCATCGGCTCGGACTTCATCGACATCCTCAAGCTGTACGAGGCCGACCCGGAGACCGAGCTGATCGTGATGGTCGGCGAGATCGGCGGCGACGCCGAGGAGCGGGCGGCTGAGTTCATCGCTGCCGAGGTCTCCAAGCCGGTCGTCGCTTACATCGCCGGTTTCACCGCGCCCCCCGGCAAGCAGATGGGTCACGCCGGCGCGATCATCTCCGGGTCCTCGGGGACGGCGCAGGCGAAGAAAGAAGCGCTCGAGGCTAAGGGCGTGCGGGTCGGCGAAAGCCCGACCGAGACGGCGAAGATCGCCGTCGAAGTGCTGCGCGGGTAGGGCGGGAGGCGAGGGAGGTAGCGGGGGGTGCCCCTCCTGCTTGCTGGGTTTTCGCCTCGCGCTTTGCGGCCATCCGAGGTTGTGGTTGGGGCGAAAAACAGGACGCCGCTGCGCTGGAGGGGCACCCCCGCTACCTCCACGGGAACGCTGCTACCGCACCGGCTCTGGATGTTCTGCGCTAAGCAGCTTGCGTAGCTGGGTGGCGATTCGGGCTCCCTCCTTTTCAAGCTGGCGGTGGGTTAGGCGGATGACTCGGTAGCCGGTTGTTTGCATGGCGGCGTCGCGGGCTCGGTCGCGCTCGAAGGCCGCTCGGTGGCTGTGGAATTGCCAGCTGTCCATCTCGATAACGAGGCGTTGGGATGGCCAGTAGGCGTCGACCTCGTGATCGAGGATCGAGACGTTGGTGAGCGGAGCGGGCAGGTCGCCGAGGTGCTCGCGACAGAACTCGGCGAAGCGGTCCTCCAGGGGCGAGCGGGTCGTGAGCGGCTCCTCGGCATCCTTAATCAGGCGCCGAAGTGCCACGAGGCCCTTGCGCCTCCCCGCTCGTGCGCAAGCCAGTTCCATCTCGGGTATGCGCAGGAGCTTCAGTCGGTCGGCCTCCTCGAATGCCCGTTTAAGTCGTTGCTCGTCGACGACCGAAGCCAGGTCCAGCAGCGTGCGAGGGAGGGATGTCACCGGAATTCCCGCCTGATCCGTGCGCTCGTCGTCTCTTACGTGCGAGCGGTGTAGGAGGATTCCCTTCCGTCCCGATCTCCCCCGCTGGCACGTCACGTCGATCGGCGACCGCGAGCGCATCAAGTCCCAGAGAGCGGCGGCGCTTCGGTGGCTGAGGACGGCCTCCTTGCCGTAGGCAAGGACGGCGGCCATCCAAAATCCTCGCTGCACCAACCGCCTGTGCCCACACGCGTAGACGCCGCGGTGAACAGGATGCAGGCGACCCAGGGTCACCCGCGCGTCAATGGCGCCAGGCCCCAATCCGAGCGCTACGAGCTGCCGCCGTGCGACCACTCCATGCTGCCGCGTCGCTAGCGCTGCAAGTCCTCTTTCCCGTTGCGTGTGAGCTTGACCATGCATGTCAATGTCAAGCTCACAGGCAACAGATTTCTCCCCCGCGTAGCCGCTAATTGGGGGCGTTGCTAGGCTCGCTGACGATGGCTGGAGACACGATTTCATTCGCTCGCGGCGCGCCTAGTGCCGACATCCTGCCTCGGGAGGCCGTGAGGGATGCGGCCGCGGTCGCCCTTACCGAGGATTGGGAAAAGGCGCTCTCCTACGGCACCGGGATTGGCCATCCCGGCCTCTGCCAGTGGGTTGCCGAGCGGCATGGCGGACTTGATGCCGGGCAGGTGATGATCGCCAACGGTTCCCTGGAGGCCGGCTGGATGCTGTTCGAGCAATTGCTCGAGCGCGGCGACCGGGTCGTCGTCGAGCAGCCGACGTATGACCGCACGCTCTTGATGCTGCAGCGGCTCGGCGTCGAGCTGGTGCCGGTGCCACTGGAGGCCGACGGGCTCGACGTCGAGGCACTCGAGGCCGCCCTTTCCCAGGGCCCGATCAAACTCGCCCACGTCATCCCCAACTTCCACAACCCCGCCGGCTGCACGCTGTCGGCCACGAAGCGAACCCGCCTGGTCGAGCTGGCCGCCGAGCACGACTTCTGGATCTTTGAGGACGACCCCTACCGCGAGCTCCCCTTCGAGGGCGAGGCGCTGGAGTCGATGCTCTCTATCGACGGCGCGGAGCGGGTGATCCATGCCTCCTCCTTCTCGAAGACGGTCAGCCCAGGGGTGCGGGTCGGCTATTTGGCCGGCCCAGCGGCGGAGATCGCCCAGCTCGCCAAGCGCGCCAACGAGACCTATATCTCCCCCAACATGCTGGCCGAGGCGGTGGTGCTGGAGCTGTGCAAATCGGGGGGACTGGACAGCAACATTGAGTTCGTCAAGGGCGCCCTGCGCGACCGGCGCGATGCGCTGGTCGAGGCGCTGCGCGACCAGATTCCCGAGGCCGAGTTCGTCGTTCCCGATGGCGGCTACTTCCTCTGGCTCGACCTCGCGCTGGGAACCGACACGCCGACTCTGCTTGCCGAGGCGAAGGGTGAGGGCGTCGCCTTTGTGGCTGGCCCCGACTTCATGATCGAGGGGGGCGAGAACAGCCTCCGCCTCTCCTTTGCCAGCGTCCCTCCGGAGCGGATTCCGGAGGGCATTGCCCGCATCGCCCGCGCCCTGGAGCGGGTTCGCGCCGGCTCCCCGGCTTAATCGCCGGAGCCGTCGATTGATCCGAAGCGCTCAGCGGCCGTAGCGGTCCGACGAAAGCACGAGCTGCTCAGGGATGGCAGCGCGTGGCGGCGGGGCGGGGTCGGCGCGGACCGAGACCGTCTCGGCGACGCTGGGCGAGACATGATGCGAGCCGTCGGCGGAGCCGATCGTGACTCCGTCCTCGCCGGAGCTTTCGACCGTCCCCTCCAGGCCGGGCTCGAAACCCGCCTCTTTCAGGTAGTGCAGAAGCTCCTCGGCCTCGTTCTCGAAGCGCAGGACGTGGACCTTGGCGCCGACCTCGACGTCGGCCAGAAGCGAGCCGCGCTCGCGCGCGCCCTCGACGATCGGGTGCCCATGCGGGCAGGTGGTCGCGTCACCAATCGCCGCTCGCATCCGCTCCTCCAGCACCGGCGACATCGCGTGCTCGATCCGCTCCGCCTCCTCGTGCACCTCGTCCCAGGGGATTCCCAGCACGTCGGTTAAGAAGCGCTCGATCATCCGGTGGCGGCGGACGATGTGGCTGGCGTGCTCGCGTCCGGACTCGGTGAAGCCGAGCGATTTGTCGGCGTTGCGCTCGACGTAGCCGTCGTCGACCAGGCGACCGACCATCTCGTGGACCGTGGGCGGTGAGAGTTGCATCGCGCGGGCGATGTTGGCGCCGGTCATCGGCAGCCCGGCCTCCTCCAGCCAGAACATCGACTCCAGGTACTCCTGCTCGGCTACGGTCGCTGTCTCCTGCGACAAGCTCGGCTCCTTCCATACGGTCGAGTAATCGGGCCAGCCGATACTAGCTAGCCAGGGGAGGGCCTTAGCGGCGCTCCATTAGGGTCGAGACGACGGCCTCGTAGAAGCCGTCGCCCATCGCTCCCTCGGTGACCGTGGCGTTGTCCCAGGCGGCGAGCGCGGCACGCAGGCCGGGGTCGCGCTCAGGCCCGTTGGCGACTACGAAGAAGCGACCGACTGCGGCTGCGACCTCGAGGTCCTCGACCGAGTCGCCGACGGCGATGCACTCGGCCGGATCGAAGCCGCGGGCGCGGGCGTGGGCGGCGACGGCGTTGGCCTTGCTAACCATCTTGGGGACCAGGTGGTAGGCGTGCGTGGGGCCCTCGATAGCGGCCATCTCGCGGCCGATCGCGCCGTTGTCGAGCAGGCGCAGGTCGTCGTGGCCCTCGGCGCGGAGCAGCTCGTTCGCCTCGCCGACGTCGACCTTGCCGCGGAAAAGGTGGGAGAGGACGCGGCCGTGGTGCCACGGTGCGTGGTACTCGAGCCGCCCCTCGTAGCGCTCGAAGAGCAGCTTCGGGATGCCGCGTCGCTCGATCTTCTCGTAGACGGTGCCCTCATCGTCGGGGACGAGGTCGCCGGTCAGCAACGTCGTCTCGCCGTCGATCGCGAAGGCGCAGCCGGCCTCGTAGATGTAGGAGGTTTGGCCCATCAGCCGGGCTGCCTCGTGGACCTGAGGCTCGCGGCGCCCGGACATGATCACGACCTCGACCCCGGCCCGGTGGCAAGCCTCGAGGCCACGCGACTGGGCCAGCGAGAAACCACCCTCGGCGTCGCGGAAGAGCGAGCTGCCGTGGCCGAGCAGGGTGCCGTCGAGGTCGGTGTAGACGCATCGCAGTGCCATGGGTGCGGTCGCTACGGTAGCGGCGTGAGCGCGGAGCGACCGACGCGTCGAAATCTGACTCTTCGCGAGGGAGCGAAGCGCGATCCAGTCGTTCCTTCCTGGAAGCTCGCCGATCGGAGCCTTGACCTCGCCCAGCCGGTCGCGGCGGGGATCGTCAACGTGACCACCGACTCGATGTTCGAGGGAGCTCGAAGCGGGACCGCGGAGCAGGCGGTCGCCGATGGCCTGGCGTTGGTCGAGGCCGGCTTCGACATGCTCGACGTGGGGGCGGTGGCGGCACGCAGCGGTCGGCCGGTCGAGGCGGAGGCCGAGGCGGCGGCGCTGGCGCCCGCGATCGAAGGGTTGGCTGGTGCGGGGGTGCCCGTTTCGGCCGACACCTTCTCCCCCGAGGTCGCACGGCAGGCGTTGGCGGCTGGGGCGGTCGCGGTCAACGACATCTCCGGTGGCTCCGAGGAGATGTTCGAGCTGGTCGCCGAGGCCGGCTGCGGCTATGTGCTGATGCACATCGAGGGACCGCCGCGGGTCGACCGCCCGCCGCGGTCCTACGGCGACGTCGTCGAGCACCTGGTGTCGTGGTTCGGGGGGAGAGTCGAGCTGGCCTCGCGACTTGGGGTGGACGAGGAGCAGATCGCCATCGACCCCGGACTCGACTTCGACCTGACGGCCGACCAGGACCTGGAGATCCTGCGGCGGCTCGGCGAGCTGCGCGCCCTGGGCTTGCCGCTCTACGTCTCGCTCTCGCGCAAGGACTTCATCGGCGCGGCCCTGGCTGGGAGCTGGGAGGAGCGGTTGCCGGCGGGCGAGCGCGAGTGGGGGACGGTTGCGGCGGCGGCGCTCGCCGTGCGTGAAGGGGCCGACATCTTGCGGATTCACGACAGGTCCACCCTCCAGGCCGTGCGCGTTTCTGGCCGGATCGCCCGATGAGCGCGAAAAGCCTCCTGGAGAGCCCCTGGTCGATCGCGATCGACCCCGCGCGCCGCGATGGTCGCATCGTCGCCGAGAGCAGCGAGCCGGAGCGCAAGGCGAAGCCGGTGGCGATGCCGCGCTCGCTCGACCGGGGCCTGGTCGAGGCACTCGGTAGAGCCGGAATCGAGCGCCTCTACTCACACCAGCGGGAGGCGCTTGCGACTGCCGCCTCTTCGAATCTGGTGATCACCAGCGGTACCGCTTCCGGCAAGAGCCTCGCCTTCAACCTGCCCGTGCTCGATGGCATCGCCCGCGACCCGAAGCGGCGGGCGCTCTACCTCTACCCGACCAAGGCGCTCGCCCAGGATCAGGCACGCAAGCTGTCTGCGCTGCGCCCGCCCGGGCTTCGCGAGGCGATCTACGACGGCGACACGCCGCGCGAGGAGCGGCCGTCGATTCGCCGCCGCAACAACCTCGTCCTCACCAACCCCGACATGCTCCACGTCGGCCTGTTGCCCCATCACAAGAGCTGGGGCGATTTCCTCGCCAACCTCGGCTGGGTCGTGGTCGACGAGGCCCATACCTACCGCGGTGTCTTCGGCTCCCACGTGGCCAACGTGCTGCGGCGGCTACGACGGGTGGCGCGGGCGTATGGCTCCGAGCCTCGCTTCCTCCTCGCCTCGGCGACGATCGCCAACCCGGTCGAGTTGGCGGAGCGCCTGGTCGGCGAGCCCTTCGAGTTGATCGACGACGACGGAGCGCCGCGGACCGGGCGCGAGATTGCGATGTGGAACCCGCCGTTGATCGACAAGGCAAGCGGCGCTCGGCGCTCGGCGCTCTCGGAGGCGGCAGAGCTGTTGGTCGAGCTGGTGTCCCACGGGGTGCGGACGATCTGCTTCCTCAAGAGCCGGCGTGGTATCGAGC
>DATNGU010000230.1:0-2413 GCA_035605775.1 Solirubrobacterales bacterium
AGGTCTGCAGCTCCGGGGTGGTCCCGTCGGCAACGCCGAAGCCCCAGGCCAGCAGGAAGTTGCCGTCGGAGTCGAACTTGTCGATCCGGTGGTTGGAGTTGTCGGCGACGTAGAGGTCCCCGCTTGCCCGGTTTAGCGCGACTCCTTCTGGACCCCTGACCTGACCTGCCTTTTCGCCGAATTCGGCGACCGTTTCCGGAGCCGCCTGGGCGAAAGCAGCAAAGAGAGCAAAGAGCAGGAACGCTGGAACGCAGAGGAAGACCAGACGAGGGGCCCCCACCCGGCGCAGATTCGATCCCGCGGTCGCTGCCTTCGCGTGGCTTCTCACGTAGCTCTCTCCTTGTCCCTCGAGCCCTCTGCCGGCCGCTTCCCTTTGCGGCTACCTGTGGTGGGCTCGTTTTGTCCCTGTGCTCCAAGTGCGCGACGGTCCGGGTGGACAATCGTGTTTCCCGAAGTTGGAGCAAGGGTAGACAGTCGGTTCTACAAATGTCAAGGACAAATTTGTTTACAAGCCGCAAAAGGCTTGTGAATGAGAGAAACTTGGAGGATCAGAGAGGTCGTCGGAGTCGCCCAGGGCGACGCGGAGCTGCTGGACCTGCTCTTGCAGCTCGGCGAGTTGCCGTTCGAGGCGTTCGAGACGATCTTCCGGTTCGGGATCCTGCGCGGGATGGTCCTCCGCCCGCGACGCCTCCGCCTCAACCGGCCTCCTCTGCCCCGCCGAGGAGCTGCACGTAGCGCTCCTCCTTCTGGCCGGGGCGGCGGTCGAGGCGGGCGACGTGGCCCTTCTCGATCAAGCGCTCGAGCGACTCGTGCACCGAGGCGAGATCGGGGAAGTCGTGGAGGCGGTCGCCGCGCTGCTTCAGCTCGCCCGGCGTCTGCGGGCCGCGCAGCATGAGGACGGCGAGCAGGGCGGTTTCATCGCGCTCGAGGCCGAGCGCCTCTTCGAGCAGCTGGCGGTACTTCGGGGCGCGACTGCCGGGGCCGCTGGCGAGGCGGGTCCAGCCGCGCAGCGCCAGCCGCCGCAGCGCCTCGCGGACGGTCGCCTCGTCGTAGGCGACGACGGGATCACGGTTGGTCGACTGGTTGCAGGCCAGCCGCAGCGCGTTGAGCGAGAGCGGGTAGGCATCGGGCGTCGTGCGCTGCTTCTCGAGCAGGCAGCCCACCACGCGGATCTCGACTGCATCGGGTTCCATCGCCTCGCCGGCGCTTCCGGCGAGGCGATCCTAGCCTCCTACTTCTTCTTCCCCTTCTTGGCCTTCTTCCCGCACTTCGCCTGCGCCACAGGCTTGAAGTTGTAAGGGACGCCGTTCTGCCCGGTGAACTGGGCAGTGGCCTTGTTCTTGCCGGCACAGAGGTTGCGGCTGTTGACGACCAGTCCCTTCTTGCCGCCCTGCATGGAGAGGACGAACTTGGTCACAGGGGCATCTGGGACGGTTTCGAAGCTCGACCTGATTCCTCCTTTGAAGGAGTCGATCCGCCCGACGACGTTGACGTCGACGAGACCATGAAGCGCCGCGACCAGGTCAGGCAGCTTGTGGTTCGATGAGCGCAGGTAGACCGGCCCTTCGATCGGTTCGTCGAGCAGCGGCGTGGTCGCCCTGGCGTAGCCGTAGATCGAGCCCGCAGGACAAGCCTTCGCTTTGAACTGGACCCTGGTGCAGATCGTGCGGATGTGGGCCTGGTCGAGGAAGGCCGAGCTCGGCAGGGTGACCACGGCTTTGCCGATGTTGGCGTCGCCGGGCCTTGCGTTGAGGACCGCTTTCAAGGCCGGGTGCCCTCCTCGCCTGGTGCCACCGTTCAGCTTCAAACTCAGTTTCGGCTTGAAGCCGAGGTTCAGGCAGTTGGCGGCCTGGTAGCGAGTGCTCAGTCCGACCGGAACGTCGTCGGCTGCGCTGAAGACGTCCAAGTAGCCGCCGAAGAGAGTCGCTTTGGCGCTCGATTCGTTGCAGTTGGTCGGGTTCAAGATGAACTTGTCTCTGTCGACGTAGACCCTGATGTCCCTGACCTTGGTCGGGACCCCCTGCAGGATGTGGGGGATCGGGTCTGAGGCCGCTCCGTCGACTTCGACTTCTGCGGTTTCCGGATTGAGGGTCAGTGCCTCACGCACGACGACCGTGCCGACGTCGAAGGGACCGGCGACGATCGGGTTGATCGCGATCACGCTGAGCGGGTCGCCGTTATAGGGGCCGCCTAGGTAGATCTTGCCGCTGACGTAGGTGAGGATCGAGCCGACTCCGGCGCCGGCCACCGAGCGGCCGATCTCAGAGTTGGCAGGACACGAGGGGCTTGCCAGCTCCTGCTTTCCGGTCTTCGCCCTGGCCGCATCGACCGCAGCGTCAGAGCATTTGGAGAGTCCGGCGAGCTTGCCCAATACCCCTGGAGGCAGGGTGGCGGAGAACTTGGTCATGTCCTG
>DATNGU010000231.1:0-7274 GCA_035605775.1 Solirubrobacterales bacterium
AATCAGCACCCGCTCGATGAAGTCCTCGGCAGACCTGGTGGAGAACTCATGGTCGAAGGGGATGACGACCAGCTCACGCACCCCGAGTCCCTCGATCACGTCACGCTTCACCGCGAAGGGCATGATCAATTTCGGCAACGCCGCGGGATGAATCACCTCAAGCGGATGCGGATCGAAGGTAAGTACCGTGTCGGCCCCCTCGATCACCGCCTGGTGGCCGCGGTGGACGCCGTCGAAGGTACCGATCGCGACGTCGCGGGGCCGCGGTTGGGCATCCGGCAGCGAAGTGACTTCAATGTTGGCCATCAGCGCAGTGCCTCAGCCGCCGCCGGGATCAGCTCACCGACGCGGGCTAAAGCTAGCTCTTCGCCGGCATCCTCAATGCGAAAGGGGCCGATCGCGGTGCGTCGCAGCTCGGAGCAGTAGGCGTCGTCGAGGGTCTCGATCAGGGTGCGCACGTAGGTGCCGCTCGAGCACTTGATCTCGTAGCGAGCGTATGCCTGGCCATGGTCGAGCAGATCGGCACGGAAGACCTCGACCTCACGCAGCGGCGTGGTCACGGTCTCGCCCCGGTGTGCCTTGCGGTAGAGGCGCTCGCCACCAACCCGGACCGCCGAGGTCATCGGCACCCGCTGGCGTACCGTGCCGGTGGGCAGGTCGAGCGAGCTTGGGATTCTGCCCGTCTCGGTCAGCTCGCCGTCCGGATCGCCGCTGCTGGAGCGCCAGCCGAGCCGGGCGCTTGCAAGGTACGTCTTTGGCAAGCCAGTGAGGAAACGTTGTAGCCGCGTGGCGGACCCCAAAAGAATCAGCAGGAGACCGGTGGCGAAAGGATCGAGCGTGCCGGCGTGGCCCGCCTTGCAGCCGCGTTCACGTCGCATTCGCAGCACCATGTCGTGCGAGGTTATCCCCGCCGGCTTGTCACAAAGCAGCACCGTCCCGTCAACCGGCGCCGGCACGGTCAGCGGCCGAGCTGGGCGGAGACCTCGCCACAGAGGAACGAGACCAGCGCCTCGAGTTCAAGGTCGGTGGAGAATCCGGCGGCTCGCTTATGGCCACCGCCACCATGCTCACGGGCTATCGCCGAAACGTCGACCGCACCGTCGCTTGAGCGCAGACTGACCTTGCGCGCCGCGCGGCCGCGATCGCCGAGGTCTCGGATCAGGGCTGCTACCCGGGTGCCCTCGATCGACCGGAGATGGTCGATGATTCCCTCCGTCATCTCCTCCCCAGCGCCGCTCGCCTCGTAATCGTTGGCGGTGATGTAGGCGAGCACGAGGGTCCCGTCGCAGTGATGCTGGATTCCCTCCAGGGCGCGAGAGAGCAGCCTCAGCTTCTCGAGCGGCACGTGCTCGTATAGGCGGCGGTAGGTCCTGTCAACGTCAACGCCCGCTTCGATCAGGTCGGCAGCGATCCGGTGGGTGCGTGCGTTGGTGTTCTCATACATGAACTTGCCAGTGTCGGTGACAAGGCCGACGTAGAGCGCAGCGGCGATCTCCGGAGTGATTTCGGCGCCCAGCAAGATTGCCAGCTCGTAGACGATCTCAGCGGTACAGGAGGCGTCGACCTCAACCAGGTTGACGTCGGCGAAGAGCGTGTTGTCGTGATGGTGATCGATGTTGATCGTGAAGAGCCGCTGCTCAGAGAGGAAGTCGACGGGCATCCGATCGATGTTGCCGCAGTCGAGGAAGACCGCAGCTCGATCGGCCATGTCCGCCGGCGCCTCGTGAAACACCTCCTCGAGCGGCAAGAACCGGTACTCGATCGGGAGCGGGAACTCCTTCGCCGCTAGGAACATCACCGAGTCCTTGCCGAGTTGGGTGAGCAGGTGGTGCATGCCCAGCAGGGAGCCGAGCGCGTCGCCGTCTGGCCCCTCGTGGGCGGTGAGGAGAAAACGATCACGGCCGCGGATCTCGCTGGCGACCCGCTCGATTGCGGTGGCGCCGATGTCGGTCGTCTCGCTCATTCCTCTTCTTCCTCGAGCAGTTGGGAGATCCTCATCCCCTGCTCGACCGTAGGGTCGTAGTGGAAGGTGAGGGTTGGGGTTCGCTTCATCCGCGTCTCAGCAGCGATCTTCGACTGCAGCACCCCGTGGGAGGATCGCAGCCCGGTGAGAGCCTCCTTCCGTGCGGCCTCCTCACCGAGCACGCTGACGTGCACTTTTGCGCTGCGGAGGTCTGGGCTGGTTTCGACCGAGGTCACAGTGACGAAGCCGATTCGAGGGTCGCTCAGGTCGGTAGTGATCGCCGCGCCAATCACCTCGCGGAGCACCTCGTTGATGCGGCGCATGCGAGGCGTGGCCATCCTACGCCAGCGTCTGCTCGACCTGCTTGGTCTTGTAGAACTCGAGCACGTCGCCGTCCTTGACGTCAGCGTAGCCCTCTAGGACAATGCCGCACTCCTGGCCCTCCTCGACCTCCTGCACGTTGTCTTTGAAGCGACGCAGGGAGCCAAGTTTGCCGTCCCAGATCACCGTTCCCTCGCGGATTAGACGCACGCTGGCGTCGCGGGCAACCTTCCCCTCGCTGACGATGCAGCCCGCGATCCGGCCGACCTTGGAGGCCTTGAAGGTCTGTTTGACCTCCGCTTCGCCGAGCGTCTCCTCGACCTCGACCGCTTCCAGCATCCCCTCCATCGCGTTGCGCAGGTCCTCGGTGATTTTGTAGATGACCGAGTAGGTGCGGACATCGACGCCCTCGCGCTCGGCGGCGCGGCGGGCGTCGGCCAGCGGACGCACGTTGAAGCCGATCACAATCGCTTCAGACGCCGAGGCCAGCATCACGTCGGACTCGTTGATGCCACCGGTCTGCGAGTGGATGATGTTGATACCGACCTGCTCCTGGGGGACTTTGGCGATCTCATCCTGCAGCGCCTCGAGCGAGCCAGCGACATCGGCCTTAAGAACGATGTTGAGCTCCTTGATATCGCCTGCCTGGGCGCGGGAAAAGACCTCCTCGAGGCTGACCTTGCGTGCCTGGCGACGCGCCAGCGCCTCGGTCTTGAGGCGATTGCCGCGCTCCTGGGCAAGCTGGCGGGCGCGCCGGTCGTTCTCGACCACGTGTACGTGCTCCCCTGCCTCGCAGACGCCGTCGAAGCCGAGCACCTCGACGGGCATTCCGGGGCCAGCGTTCTGGACCCGGTCGCCGGTGAAGTCGTGCATCGCGCGCACCCGCCCCCACTGTGGGCCTCCCACGAGCGCATCGCCCACCGCGAGAGTGCCGCGCTGGACGAGGATGGTCACGACCGGACCCCGACCGGGATCGAGCTGGGACTCGACCACCGTGCCGGAAGCGGGAGCGTCGGGGTTGGCACCCAACTCCTCGAGGTCGGAGACGAGCTGGATCATGTCGAGCAGGTTGTCGAGCCCCTCATGGGTCTTGGCGGACACGTCGCAGTAGACGGTCTCTCCCCCCCAATCCTCCGGCGTGAGGCCGTCGGCTGCGAGCTCATTGCGGACCCGATCCGGCTGCGCCCCCTCTTTGTCGATCTTGTTGACGGCGATCAGGATCGGCACGTCGGCGGCGCGGGCATGGTCGATCGCCTCTTTGGTTTGCGGCATGACGCCGTCATCGGCGGCGACCACCACCACGGCTATATCGGTGACCTTCGCGCCTCGAGCGCGCATAGCAGTGAAAGCCGCGTGGCCGGGGGTGTCGAGGAAGGTGATTGTCTTATCGGCGTGATGCACCTGATAGGCACCGATGTGCTGGGTGATGCCGCCCGCCTCGCCCGCGGCGACCTCGGTCTCGCGAATCGCGTCGAGCAGCGACGTCTTGCCGTGGTCGACATGGCCCATGATCGTCACCACTGGTGGCCGGTCGACAAGGCTCTCCTCAGAATCCTCAAATTCCGGCGCCTCCGGCTCCTCCTCGGCGGCGGTGACGATTTCGATCTTGCGGTCGTACTCGTCGGCGATCGCCTTGATCGACTCGTCGGTAAGGGTCTGAGTGAGGGTTGCCATCTCCCCCATCATCATCAGCTTCTTGATTACCTCGGCGCTGCCCAGCCCGAGCAGCTCGGCCACCTCACGTACGGTGGCTCCAGAGTTGACCTTGGTCGCCTCGGGCTCGGCCGGCTCCTCCGTTCTGAGCGGTGGCTCCTCCAGTAACGGTCGCCGGCGCCTGCCGCCTCGCCGTCGCGGCGGGCGCTGCGGCGGCGGACCACCCATCTGGTCGCGTCGAGCCGCCTGCGAGTCGATCACCACGCGTCGTTTCTTCGCCGATCCGGCTGGTTTTTTTGCCGCCGGCGCCGGCTGGGCGACCGGTTTGGTCGCCTCTTTTGGCGCTGCGGAGGGCTTTGCCTCGGCACTGGGCTGGGCTTTGATTGCCTTCGCCCCGTTGCCGGAGAGCGCTTTCAGCGCATCGGCCTCCTCTACGCTTGAAGCCGCCGCTTTCGCCTCGACTCCAGCTTTCTGCAGCGCTGCGAGCAGCTCTTTGCTGCTCAGACCCTGAGCTTTGGCGATTTCATGGACGCGCTTCTTAGCCACTAAGCCTGCTCAGCCTCCTCGGGAACTGGCTCATCGGACGTCTCATCCGCGGAGGCCTCCGCCTCCGCCTCGGACCCCTCCCCCTCGGGTGCCTCTTCCTCCTCGACCGGCTCGACGTACTCTGCCTCTGCCTTGGCCACGATCTCCGCTACCTGGCCGTCGTCGGCGGCCGAGTCGGCGAGGATCGCGACCTCCGCCTCGACCAGCGGCGCCAGCACGAGGATCTGGTTGGTATCAAAGCGACTCAGCGCTTGGTGCGTGGGCAGGCCGCAGTAGGAAGAATCGCCGATCGCCGCGTTGGGGCAGCGGCGCCCGTTGGAGAGCACCGCCAGGCAGTGGCCGTCGGACTGCTCCTCACCCGCGTACTCGACCTCCTCGTCATCCTGGGCAAACTCGGTCTCGGACTTGATATCGACTCGCCAGCCGGTTAGGCGCGCCGCCAAGCGGGCGTTCTGGCCGTCGCGACCAATCGCCAGAGACAGCTGGTCATCGGGAACGATCACCGTCGCCTGGCGCTCCTCGTCGTCGACGATCACCTCGCGCACGCGCGCCGGCGAGAGCGCCTTGGCGACGAAGCGGGCCGGCTCGTCATTGTGGGGAATGATGTCGATCTTCTCGCCGCGTAGCTCCGAGACGACCATCCGCACCCGTGAGCCGCGCGGGCCGACACAGGCGCCGACCGGATCGACCCCGTCGGTGTGGGAGACGACCGCGATCTTCGAGCGATAGCCGGGCTCGCGGGCGACCCCGACGATCTCAACCAGCTTGTCGGCGATCTCCGGCACCTCCATTTCAAACAGTGACTTGATCAGCTCGGGGCTGCGGCGGGAGACGACGATCGCTGGGCCCTTGGTTGAGTCGGAGACGTCCGTGATCACCGCCTTGACCCGCATGCCGTGGTCGTAGCGCTCGTTGTAGACCTGCTCGGACTTGGGCAGCAGCGCCTCAACCCGCTCGCGCAGCTGCACCAACGTGTAGCGCTTGTCGGACTGTTGGATGATCCCCGTGATCAGCTCGCCAACCCGGTCCTGGTACTCCTCAAACATCATCATCCGTTCCGCCTCGCGAATCCGCTGCAGGATCACCTGCTTGGCGGTTTGCGCGGCGATCCGCCCGAAGTCTTCAGGGGTGACGTCGCGGGTCTCGATCTGATCCTCGTAGGGCGCGATCATCTCCGGGTCGAGCTCGGGGTCCTCCGGCTCTTTGAGCTCGCCCGTTTCGGGGTCGATTTCGCGCTCTTCCTCCTCCTGCGCCTCGGCCGCCTCGGCAAGCAGCTTCTCCTCCAGCTCCGCGGGCAGGATCAGTTCGAAGACGCGAAAGTCTCCGGTTTCGTGATCAAGATCTACACGGGCGTACTTCGCCGCTCCCGGCGTCTTTTTGTAGGCCGACAGCAGGGCGTCGGCAAGCGCGTCCATCAACTTGTCGGCGGAGATGCCCTTCTCCTGCTCGAGCGCCTTGATTGCTTCGACGATCTCCTTGCTCACGGCTGCTCCTCGGTCGTATCGGAAACTGGCTTGGGGCGGCGGTACTTCGGGCCCGGCGAGGAAACCTCGAGCGTGTACTCGGCACGTAGGTGCTCCAGGTGCCTGGTCACGCGTTCGCAGAGTTCCAAGTCGACGCCAGCCGGATGGTCGATGAAGAGGCGCAGCGACTCAGAGCCTGGTTGCTCGAGCGCGACTAGATCGAGCTCCGAATCGAGCTCGACGAGTTGCTGTTGAATGCTGTCTTTGAGGTCTGCCATGCCTGGTTCGGGACGAAAAAAAAGTGGGCCAGGCCCACTTCTCGCTACTGCATAGGGACAAAAAGCTTGAGATCAGTATAGCCCGCTTAGGGGGTGGGCGAGCGGGGGTGTCCGGCCGCTTGCTGGGTTTTTCGCCCGAGCCGTGGTCCGCTCTCGTTGAGCTGCTGGGCGAAAAACGGGACGCCGCTGCGCTGCCGGACACCCCCGCTCGCCCTCACGGGACGCCAGGCTAACTTCGGGAAAGGTCGGGCTTGGTGCGGAGCTGGTCGACTTTCTCCAGGATCCGCTCCGCTATCTCGTCCTTTGGGGCTTGTGGGAGAGCGGTCTCGCCCGCCGAGTCGATCAGGGTCACTGCGTTGCTCGTGCTCTCGAAGCCGATCTCGGGGTTCGAGACGTCGTTCAAGACGATCAGGTCGGCGCCCTTGCGGATCAGCTTCTCGCGGGCGCGATCGACGTCGTTGCCGTGTTCTGCGGCGAAGCCGACGATCGTCTGGCTCTCGCTGCGCTCTGCGGCAAGGCCGGCGAGGATGTCTTCGGTTGGCTCCAGATGGAGGTCGAGCGCGCCCTCGCGCTTCAGCTTGTCGGCGGATGGCTCGCTCGCCCGGAAGTCGGCTGGGGCGGCCGCCATCAACACCACGTGGGTGCCGGCAAACTCGGTCCGAGTCGACTCGGCCAGCTCGGCGGCGGTCTCGACGTCGACGCGGCAGACGCCAGCCGGCCCAGGTAGGGCGACGTTGGCGGCGATCAGAGTGACGTCGGCGCCGCGGCGTGCGGCGGCAGTTGCCAAGGCGACTCCCATGCGGCCGCTAGAGCGGTTGCCGATGAAGCGCACCGGGTCGATCGGCTCGCGGGTTCCGCCCGCCGTGACCAGCACCCGCAGGCCGTCCCAGGGGCGCTCGCCCGCCGGTACAACGGCTTCCAGCCGGGCCAGCAGCTCGGCGGGGTCGGGGAGCCGCCCGCGGCCGAACTCGCTGCGAGAGGCGAGCTGGCCCTCACCGGGTTCGATCGTCTCGATGCCGCGTCCGCGCAGGGTTGCCAGGTTCGCCTGGG
>DATNGU010000232.1:0-2687 GCA_035605775.1 Solirubrobacterales bacterium
CTTCGCGACTACTCATGCTCGCGGCTCGAAGCGCAGGCGCAGTCAGAACACACGCCGACCCGGATCACGGCCGAAATCGCGCTCGAAGAGTCAGACTGCGGTTAGGCCGCACTCACCAACGACGCCGGGCGGTCGCGGCCGACCACGACGGGTCGGGGCCACACCGGCTTTCCGAGCAAACGCAGATGTACCCCACAGCGCGTAGCTGTCTCGCAATATGCGAGAGACTGCGTTCGGGTTGAAGGACGGGCCAGATATCGTTGCGAACCCCCCGGCATGTTCGTTACCTTGCGTGGTCATGGCAGATGTCAACCCAGCGTTTCTTGTGCTCAAGGCGGCGGCGCTGGCGCCGGAGAATCAGGTCGAGCGGGACCGGTTGCTGGCCGACCTGGCCGAGCGGCTTAACGTTGTGGGCGAGGTCGATTTGGTGACGATCACCAACACCGCGTCCGAGGGCACCAACATGGCCGCCCGGTTCCCGGTTTCTCAAAGCGCGCTCAAAGATGTCGCTGACGACGCCGAGCTGGACGCGCTGTTCATCACACCCGACCCGAGCTAGGCTGGCTCCACGGTGGCCAAGAAGGCGAAGACTTACCAGCGTGGCCGAGACGCGGGGACCGGGGAGTTCATTCCCGTAAAGACGGCTAAGCGCCGCAAGAAAACCGCGATTGTCGAACGGGTCAACCGGCGCGGGCCGAACAAAGGCAAGTAGAACTAAACCACCTTCGCCCGTGGTGGCCGCCAACCCTTCGCCTGCATCGTCTCACGCAGCTTGTGCGGCGCGATGTGGTCCAGGTAGATGCTGGTCGTCGCCAGGTTGGAATGCCCGAGCGCGAGCTGCACTTCCTTGACCGTCGCGCCCTGCTCGTGAAGCTCGGCAGCGCGCGAGTGCCGGAAGATGTGCGGGTGGACGCGCTTGGCGATCCCCGCCCCGGCCGCCAGCTTCGGCAGCCAGCGGCGCAGGTAGGGCGTCGCCAGTTCGGTCCCCTTGAGCGTGCAGAACAGCGGCGTCCGGCGATCATCGAAGCCGAACCCACGGCGCCGCTCGACCCACAGCTTGAGGACGCCCACCGATCCCTTGTCCAAGTAGACCGTTCGGGGTTTGCCGCCCTTGCCTCGCCGGACGTGCAGTCGCCCGGTCTTCAGGTCTATGTCGCCGGGGCGGAGCGCCACTACCTCGCCAGCGCGCAGCGCGGCCCGATACATCGTCGCGAGCATGGCGCGATTGCGCAGCGCCAGCGTTGAGTCGCCGCCGATGGCCGCGTAGAGCCGGTCCACTTCATCGCGGCTGAGCACATCGGCCGGGAGCTTCGCGTTCTTGTTCGCGGGTGCCATGTTGTCGCCTCTTCCTTAGAGTTACGCTTTTCAATAGAAGCGTAACGAAACGTCCAACGAAAAGTCGGCGGCACGCACGGAAGCCCGCTTCAAGAACGTAACTCTATGGATGATTCGGGCGGGGGCGACTCCACTCAGGCGGACCCCACCCGAGGCCGGACGGTCGGGCTATCGGAATGCTCAGACAACGACGCCAGAACTCCAAAAATGTGAGGCGGTCGGGTTGTAGGAGCGGGGGCGATAGATATCCGAAGCTGGAGAGCGAGAAGGGCCAAAGGCCCTCCGCACCTTGACGGCCGCGACATGCTGGTTATGAGGCGCTCAACAACCCGGAGCCGCAAGGACTCCCCAACGCAGTCCGGCCCGTTCGCGCGGGACCGGAGAAAGTGAGGTATCGACGTGCTCAACTCGAATTGCAAATATCCCCAGGTGCTCGGATCAAGGTGACGACTTCCACTGCCCCGACCGCCGATCAGCTCGCCGAGCTGGACCCGGACGCCCTCGAAAAGCTGGTCGAGCAGGCGAAGGCGAAGCGGGCACTCGGCCCCGATCTGGAGAATGTCGAGCGCGAGGCGGCCGCCAAGGCCCAGGGCAAGATCGCATCCGCGATCTTTGACGACGCACCGAGCGTTTGGGCTGACGACTCAGGCGAAGCTCGGCGGCCAATCCCCGGCGGTTGCGACCTGCTGCTAGAGGGTGTGCCGTCCTACTTTTTCGGCGCTCGCGGCTCCGGTAAGAGCACCGTCGTTGACACGCTTGGCTGGAACGTCGCCATGCACGGAATAGGAGTGCTCGTGCTGGACCGCGAGAACGGCCCGGCGCTCTCTCGCGCCCGGCTGGATGACGCGGTGAAATTCAACTCTGAGCTAGACGAGGCGAAGCTGCGGGAGTTCTACGACGCCCGCCACTGGCCGTGCTTCGACAAGGGCTGGAACCCCGACGACTACGCCGACCTGATCGCGGGCCGGGGCTTCCAAATAGTCGTCTACGACTCCGTACGCGAGCTGCTTGGTCAGCTCCGGCTCAGCTCGAACTCAGACGACGACTGGTCTGAGCTGTACGGGCTGCTGGCAACCCCTTTGATCCAGCGGGGGATTACTCCGGTCTTTCTCGACAACATCGGCAACGTAGCGACCGAGCGCCCGCGCGGTACCGCCGCCAAGCTGGACGCCGCTCCGCAGGGCTACCGCATCTGGACCCGGCAGGAGTTCACTCCCGAGATAACCGGCGTCGTGGGGATCGACTGCTCCCGGTCCCGGCTCGGCGACATCGGCCGCGAATGGCGGATGACGGTCGGAGGCGGCTGCTGGGAGTTGCCTACCGAGTCCACCGAGAACCAGACGACCACGACT
>DATNGU010000233.1:0-9257 GCA_035605775.1 Solirubrobacterales bacterium
GAGGGCTACCTCCTCCACTACGGTAAGCCCCGCCTGCTAGCTGGCCATGACTCCGACCTCGCCCTACTAGCCGGCGACTATCTCTACGCGCTCGGAATCGAGCGCCTCGCCGCCCTGGGTGACACCGAGGCGGTGCACGTCCTCGCCGACCTGATCAGCGAGTGCGCCCGGCTGCACACCGAAGCGCGGGCGGACGAGGTGCCGGAGCGATGGCGGGCGGCGGTCCACGCCATCGCCGGCACCTGATCCCCGACCGTCAGCCGGGCCTGACCTTGCAGTCGCGAACCAGCGTCGTCGTCACGGTTTGGCCGCCCTTGAAGCCGAAGTGGGCCTCGGCGAACGGGTAGACCGCGCCGGGGAATCCGTCGGGCGCCGCGCAGCCGGCGTTGAGGTAGCTGCGCTTTTCGCCGTTGTAGGTGTAGATCCGCCGCAGCCTCATGTCGAAGTGGGTCACGTAGGCCCAGTTGTGCGCGGGTTTGGGCAGGATCGTCTTGATCAAGTTGCCGTAGGTGCCACTCTGCTTGAGGATCTTGAACGTGATCACAAACGCCGACGGCGGTTTGACCCCGTAGACCTGCGCCAGGAGCCGGCGATCTCCGTCCGCCGGTTTCGCATGGAAGACCAACATGGGTCCGTTAAAGGTGAACGGCGCTTGGTTGGTCAAGTGGATCTGCACCTCCACGTGACCGCTGCCAACGATCGCGCTGCCGCATATGCGCCGCGCGGCCCTGATCGTCGTCGGCTGGATCTTGCGCACCCGGCAGGTGGGCAGCCCCCTGTCGAAGATCTTGCCGCCGCGGTTGATCCCGATCGCGATGTCCTGCAGCTGCGGCGGTGGGTCGGTCCCGTCGGCGGACCTGAACGAGCTGTCGACGTTGATGGTGACCGGAGCGGTTCCGGTGCGCGGCAGCGCATGCGGCGAGATGCCGCCGTCGAAGGAGACCACGACATTGCCCTGCTGTTCGATCTCAGCATGGGCGACGGCGGCGACCCCCAGGACGAGCAGCAGACCGACGGCTAAGAGACTGACCCGCCGCAACTTAGATGAACCTCGAGGAGTCGATCCGGCACTCGTCGAAGCCGAAGCTGATCACCGTGTTGTTGGCTTTGTTGTTGTTCTTGTTGAGTTCCACCGCGAGTTTCTGCGCGTGGAACTTGTCCTTGGACTTCAGCGCGCTGCCGATCTGCTGCAGGAACGTCTTCTCTTTCTTCAGATAGCCGATCCACGTCGTCAGCTTGGCCGCGTCGGCGGCCGGTCGCGGCACCTTCGAGATCTGCGTCACGGTCCTGCCGAGGGCGCTCGAGGCCCGGATGAAGCGCTTGCCGGCCGGCACGAGCTTGTTCTGCTTGACCTGGTCTTTGACACCCTTGAGGATGCGCGAGTTTGCTTCCGTGTTGGCCTTGCAGATCGGCTCGACCTTGGCGACGTATTCTTCGCGGGTCGGTTCTTCGGCGGCCATCGCGACGGGGACCGCCACGAGCAGCGCCAAGGCCAATGCCAGCGCGAGCTTGGGTAGAGACGACATCTTCGCTGAGCTTCCCACTAGATCGATCCTCCTGTTTACGCTGACCGGCCCGGTACCAGCGCGACGCGCCTCCCCGACCCCCCTGTTCTCAAACCCGATATCAAAAATACACGAGTTCCTATGCCCTGCACTACCGCTAACCCGCCCGAGAGCCGTGAAGATCGATCTCCGGCAGGATTCTCTCCAACGATTTCGGCATCCACCAGACACGGTCGCCGAGTAGCAGCATAAGCGCCGGGAGCAGCACTATCCGCACCACGGTGGCGTCGAGCAGCACGGCCACCGTCAAGCCGGTGCCAAGCTGGCTGATCGTGGCGATGTTGGCGCCCGCGAAGGCGACGAAGACAGCCATCATGATCGCCGCCGCGCCGGTGATCACCCGCGCCGTCTTGTCGAGGCCGAAGACGATCGCCTCCTCGTTCGAGGAGTTGTTCTCGTAGTGCTCTCGCATCCGCATTAGCAGGAAGACGGCATAGTCGATCGAGAGACCGAAGATGATCCCGAAGATCCCCGTTGCGCCGACCGTGTCGACATAAGAGTGGCCTCCCAACGGCCATCCCTCGGGAACCTCGAAGAGCAGAGTCAGAACGCCGAAGGCGACCGCGACCGTGATCAGGTTCAGGGCGACGGCGATAGCGGCCAGCAGCAGCGCCCGTAGGATGACGACCAGGATCAGGAAGGTGGCAATCGTGATCACCGCGACCAGGATCGGGATCCGCTCTGTGATCACGTCCGTGTAGTCGATGAGTTCCGCGGCGCTGCCGGTGACTCCGGTGGTGACTCCGGTGGCTGCAGCGAGCCCATCGGCATCCTTTTTCAGCCGTTCGTTGAGCGCCGTCGACCCCGGCGTATTGAAGGTGTAGCGGGGGATTACGACGATTTGGGCGGCCTGTCCGCCGTTGCCGACGTCGACAACGCCTTCGACGCGCTCACGTTCCTCTTTGGGGGCTCCCTGTAGCGCCGAGAGGACGAAGTAGCCGGAGTCGAATATGCCTGGCGAGGAGCGGCGCAGGTCGTCGACCTTGCGGTTGAGGCGAGCGGCGCTGCCCGACACCTTGACGTTGGCGCGACGCAGACCGGTTTGAAGGGGCCGCGAGCGCTCAAAGCCTTCCGCCAGACGTTCTTCCAGGGTGTCGGCGCCGCCACGCAGCCGGCCGAGTCCCTCGACGAGCTGTGAGGCGCCGCCCTGGAGGCGAGCTAAGCCGCTGGGCAGCCCGCCGGCCGCGTCGGCCAAGCGTGCCGCCCCTTTGTGCAGCTTGGCGCCCCCATCGGCCAGTTTCGTCTCCCCTTCGTGCAGTCTCGTCGCCTGATTGCTGAGGCGCCGCGCTTCGTTGCGGGCGATGGCCAGCGCTTCAACCAGCCTTTCCGCTTCCCGCGCCTGCGGCGCCAGGCTTGGATCGGCGCTGGCCCGCTGCTTCAATTCTGCGCGCAGGCCCCTGGCCCGGTCAAGCCCGCTGCCTTCGATCCCGTTCAGCAGGTCTTCCGAGGCTCCCTTGACGGAGAAGGCCCCGAGCTGTGCAGTGCGCTGGCCTTCCGCCAGCTTGCCGGAGCCGTCGGAGAGGCGGTTCAGGGCGCTTACCGCCTGTTCGGCTCCGGAGGCGGCGCGGGCAATGCCCCCTTCGAGCTGTTCGGCGCCGTCACCAGCCTGGCCGGTGCCATTGGCGAGCAGGCCGGCCCCGTAGCTCGCCTTTGCGAAACCGGATCGGAGTCGCTTGACGCCGTCGGTCGCGGTCCCGAGTTTGTTTCCCAGCCTGGTCAGCTGTTCGGGGTCCGCTTCGCCCCGCCCGGCGAGCAAATCGTTGCCGGTCTTTTGCAGGGGACGCACTTTCTCCTTGACCTGCGCCGGCCCGATCACGGCCTGCACGCCGGGGTCGGCGGCGATGCGCCGCTGCCAACGGCTCAGCGCGGCGAGGGTGCTCCCTTCGGTGATCGGACCTTTGTCTGAGACCGCGACGAGGACGAATGGGGCTTCCCAGCCGGGACCGATCGCATTGGCGATCGCTTCCGCTTCCTCGCGGGCAGTGTTGGACGCCGGCAGCTGCTTGGCGCTCGGCGGACCCGTCTTTAGGGCGAGCACGGGCACGGCCAGCAGCAGTACGATGACGCCGATCAGGATCGCCGCCAGCAGGGGCCGGCTGAGCGCGGCACGCACCAGCGTCATCACGCCCTTCCCGTTGCCGTCCCCACCGATGCGCCAGCGGTTGACGTTGCTGCCGATCACAACCAGCAGCGCCGGGCCGACCAGCGCCGCGACGAGGACGCTGATCCCGGTAACGACGATCGCCGTGCCCGCCAGTGAGATGAGCAGCGTTCCCGGCATCACGAACAAGGTCACGAGCATTGCCAGGAAAAGCGTCGAGCCGGCGAACGCGGTGGTGCGCCCAGCGGTGCGCCGGGTCATCCGCGCCGCCTCCAGTGGCGCCGTGCCCGTCTCCAGCTCCTCGCGGAAGCGGGAGACCATCAGTAACGCGTAGTCCACCCCAAGCGCCAAGCCCATCATCGTGCAGACGGTCAGCGCGAAACCGTCGATCGCGATCCAGTTGGCGGCGATCGCGAGCACTCCTCTCGAGGAGATCACCGTCACCGCACCAAAGGCGAGCGGGATTGCCGCGGCGACCGGCGAACGGAAGACGAGAAGCAGCACGATCAACAGGAAGGGGATCGCGATCAGCTCGGCCACCTCAGTCGAGTGGACGGACTCCTCGATGATCGCCCGGGAGAGGCTGGCGAAGCCGGTCTGCGCCGAACGCACCGGGGGGGAGATCTGCTCTTCCAGGGTGCGGTTGAGGAAGGGGACCGTCTCCCGCACGGCCTCCTCGGCGCTGACGTGGAAGTCGACCACGATCAACGCCTTGCGGGGGCTGGGACGCAGGCGACCGACACTGCCCTTGTCCCAGGGGGAGACCGTCGAGACCGCCGGGTCCATTCGCAGCTTGCGGACAAGCGCTGGGCCCTGGCGATCGAGGGCGCCAGGCGGGCCCTGCAAAAGGACCGCGAAGGGGGCGCTGTCGCCGAAGTAGCGCTTCACCAGCTCGCTCGCTCGTCCCGATTCGGTTCCGGGCACGCTGAGCGAAGTGGGGCGCAGCTCCTCTTCGACCCCCTGCCCGAAAACGCCCAGCACCGCGATCACGGCGAAGGCGACTGCGAGCAGGGCCCGGGGGCGTCGCAGAGCAAGGGGCAGTCGGCCGCCGGCGTCGCCGGTGCCACGGTCGCCCTTTCGACGGCTCCACCTCATCGGTGGGCGGCGGCTCGGCAGATTTCTCGTCTCCCCTTCCCCAGAATGCAGCCGACCCAGGCCGGCTAAGAAACACGCCAGGTGCTTATACCAGCCGCCCTGCCCCTGGCGCTCCTCTCGTTAATCCCTCGTACACAATGATCCAGGCTGGGGGACGTCGACCTCGGTCTTGCCGCCAAGGCAATAAACTGCGTGACCTTGCACCTGGCGAACATTGGCTGAGGAAGCGGACAAGCGAAACGGGGCCGAGGCGAGCCCGGTGGAGCGGGCTAAGCCCGCCCCTCCCGGCTACTTCGAGGGCGAGTCGATGACTCGCCGTCGCGCCTTTACGGTCGCCGCCCAGGGCCTCGGCGGCATCGCCGGAGCCGCAATCGTCCTGCCGGCGGTCGGCTTCGCCGTCGCCCCGATCTTCCATCGCGGCAAGGAGCGCTGGGAGGCGGTAGGGCCGGTCGGCGACTTCGTCGAGGACACTTACCGGCAGGTCGTCTTCACCGAGACCGAGGGCATCGGCGACGCCGGCAAGACGACCGCCTATGTGCGCAAGGGGTCGAAGAAGTTCGGCGAGGATCCAAAGCAGATGGTCGCGGTTTCCAACCGCTGCGCCCACCTTGGCTGTCCGGTGCGCTTCGTCGAGGCGGCGGGCAACTTCATCTGTCCCTGCCACGGCGGCGTCTATGATTTCCAAGGCAAACGGATCGGCGGCCCGCCGGTGCGCCCGCTCGACCAGTTTCAGACCCGGATTCGCCAGGGTCAGGTCGAGCTTGGTCCGCGCTACAGCGTCACCTCGCAGCTCGAGCCGGTGCGGGCTCGCGACCCCGGCGAGTTCACCGGCGGCATCTGGGAATATCTGTACCCACCCCGTCCATCTACCTTCCCCGCCCCATGAACGGTTGATGGATAGCCGACGATGAAACTCGATTCGCTGATCCCCGCCCCTCTGCGCAAACCGGCCAAGCCGGGTCAGGGCAACGGCGCCAAGGGTGCTGCGCCGGCCGACTTGAAGACCGCGCCACCGGAGCGTCCCTCCGACTCGGCGCGGCTCGCCGACCGCGCCAAAGAGGCCCCTGTCGACGTCCTCGCCTGGGTCGACCAGCGCACCGCCGCGACGGGCTTTCTCACCGGGATGCTCTACCGCAAGGTGCCGAAGGGGACCAACTGGTTCTACACGCTCGGCTCCGCCACCCTCTTCGCCTTCATCGTGCAGGCGCTGACCGGCGTCTTCCTGGCGATGTTCTACACGCCGTCGACCACGCAGGCCTACGCCTCGATCGCCCACATCAATAACGACGTCTTCCTCGGCCAGTTCGTGCACGGCATGCACAAGTGGGGCTCGAGCGTGATGGTCATCCTGGTTTTCCTCCACATGGGCCGCACCTTTTTCTTCGGCGCCTACAAGTACCCGCGCGAGCTCAACTGGGTGATCGGGGTCGTGCTGCTGATTCTGACGATGACGATGGCCTTCACCGGTTATCTGCTGCCGTTCGATCAGCGCTCCTTCTGGGCCTCGGTCGTCGGCATCAACATCAACGGCACCGGTCCTATTGTCGGCCCCTACCTCAGTGACTTTCTGCGCGCCGGCCCGGAGCTGGGCGCGACCACCCTGTCGCGCTTCTACGCGATCCACATGCTGCTCGTTCCGGGCGCGATCATTGCCTTAATCGGCGCCCACCTTTACCTCGTCGTCAAGCTGGGTACCACCGCACCGCCCTGGCTGCGCGCGGAGAAGCCCAAGAACGCCGCGCCGATGACCCCACTCGACGCCAGTGCCAACGGGTCCGCCGGCCAGGGAGATCATCCGTGAAGCCCGCCGACAAGCAGGCCTATCTCGAGGAGTACGAGCTGCTGAAGAAGAAGGGCAAGCCCTTCTTCCCCTACGCGGTGATGAAGGACTCGGCGATGATGCTGATCGTCGCCGGCGTGATCATCGCGATGTCGATCGTGCTGGGCGCCGAGCAAGGACCGAAGGCCGACCCGACCTCGACCAGCTACGTGCCGCGCCCGGAGTGGTATTTCTTCTTCCTCTTCGAGGTGCTGCGGGTGATCAAGCCGCCGGAGCTGGTCCCGATCGCGACGATCGGCATCCCGACCATCTGCATGGTTCTGCTGCTCCTATTGCCCTTCTACGATCGCGGCCCGGAGCGGAACCCGGCACGCCGGCCGATCGCCACGACCGCGGGCATATTGACCATCATCGCGATGGCCTACCTAACCTTCCTCGGCGCTACCGGCGGCTCGCCGACCGAGATCGAGATGGAAGTCGCGCCCCGCTACGAGGCGGGTAAAGAGGTTGTCGCAGGGGCCGGTTGCCTCGCTTGCCACAAGATCGGGGAGAACGGCAACAACGGTCCCGGTCCCGAACTGACCCACATCGCGCAGCGGGTGCCGCGCGCCGCGATCATCCGCTCGGTCGAGATCGGCCCGGGTATCATGCCGTCCTTCCGGGACTTACCGCCGAAGAAGCTCAACGAGCTCGCCGATTTCCTCGCCTCACTCGACTAAACCATCCAGGGACTCCGCCCAGTTCGCGGGGCAAGTCAACCGCATGTTCGACCGGATCGCCGGTCGCTACGACCTGCTCAACTCTGTGATGACCGCGGGGCTGCACCACCGCTGGCGGCAGAGGGCAGCTGATCGGGCCGAACTGAGCCCCGGCGACTCTGCCCTCGATGTTTGTTCCGGCACCGGCGACCTTGCGCTGGAGCTGGCCCGCCGCGTCGCTCCGGGTGGCCACGTGGTCGGCTGCGATTTTTCCGAGCCGATGCTCGACCTGGCACGAGACAAGGCGGCGGGCACTGGAGCCGCCGGCGTCCGCTTCGAATGGGCCGATGCGCTGCACCTTCCTTACGACGACGGTCGGTTCGATGCGGTGACGGTTGGTTTTGGTGTGCGCAACCTTTCCGATCTCGATGCCGGCTTGCGCGAGATGGCTCGCGTCCTGCGGCCGGGGGGCAGGTTGGCGATACTCGAGATCACCCAGCCGACCCGACCTCCGCTCTCCACCTTCTACTCGCTCTGGTTTGACCGCGTGGTGCCGATTCTCGGCGCGCTCGCCGGCGATTCTGAGGCGTATAGCTATCTGCCAGAGTCGGTGCGCAGTTTCCCCAGCCCGCGGGGTTTGGCCGCGAAGATGGACGCGGCCGGCCTGAAGGGCGTTCGCTGGACCGTTCTTGCCGGCGGGATCATCGCGATCCACAGCGGCACCGTTCCGGGGTGACCCGCCACTCGGTAGTACCACCCCCGGTCACCGCGGTGCTCGACGCGTCGAGCCGTTGGCTGCCGGCGCGTTTGGGGCAGGTCGAGGAGATGCTGCGTGAAGGGGGCCACGGTCATGGAGAAGCGCTCGCCGCCGACGCTGCGATGACGCTAGAGGCGGGAGGGAAGCGCCTGCGGCCGTTGCTGGTCCTGCTCTGCGCCGGCGAGGGGGCTGGCGAGGAGGCAGTGCGGGCAGCGACGGCAATCGAGCTGATCCACATGGCGACGTTGGTCCATGACGACGTGCTCGACGCCGCGCCACTGCGTCGCGGTCGCCCGACCGTAGCTGCCACATCGGGGCGCAGCCGCGCCACCGCAACCGGCGACCTGCTCTTCTCGCGCGCTTTCGCCCTGCTCGCAGCCGCGGGTGATCTGCGCGCAATCGACCTGCTCTCGGCCGCTTCGGTTGCCCTCGCCCGTGGCGAGCTCGCCCAGCGCCGCGACGCTTATGACACCTCGATTGCCGAGGAGCGCTACTTAGAGCGCTGCCGCCTCAAGACCGCAACCCTGTTCGAATGCGCCTGCCTGCTCGGTCGTGATGAGGATGCGCTGGGTGCCTTCGGTGCCTCGATTGGGCTCGCCTTTCAGTTGCTCGACGACGTGCTCGACGTTACCGGGCCACCGGAGCGGACGGGAAAGGCACGCGGCACGGACCTGCTCGATGGCACCGTCACCCTCCCCCTGATCCTTGCCGCTGAGCGTGATCCTGGGATTCGCTCCGTCGATCTGACCGATCTCGATGCCGCCGGCGCGGAGGCCCTCTGCGACCGCATCGAGGCCACCGGAGCGTTGCGGCAAGTTCGCTCCCGTGCCCTGGAGATGGTGTCGGAAGGCAAGCGCCATCTCGGCGCCGCTGGCTTCGACGCGGAAGGACGGAAGCTTTTCGACCTGATCGCCGACGGCGTTGTGCAGCGCTACAGCTGAGCGCGAAAGTCGTCGGCGGTGATCAAATCCGCCTGCAGCGCGGTCGAGAAGGCCTCGACGACGTGCTGCATACCTTCGCGTTCGCGCTCGGCGAGCTCGCTGGCCAGGGCCTCTGCGCCATCGTCGAGCGCCTCGTCAAAAGCGTCGATCTCGTGCTCGCCATGAATACCGTTGCAGTGCCACTCGCACTCTGGGCAGCGCCGCCAAAGACGCCAGTGTCCCCGCTTCGCGGTCTGCTCCCAGCGGGTCGGCTGCACCAGCTTCGAGCTGCACTCGGGGCAGATGTGAAGTCCGGTGTCAGCCCTCGTCCCTGTGCGGCT
>DATNGU010000234.1:0-2186 GCA_035605775.1 Solirubrobacterales bacterium
ACGCGAGTCGACGAGTTGATCGATCGCTACTCCGGATGCGTAGATACTGGCGGCGATCTGCGTGAGCGCGTGGAAGGACTGCGCGAGGAGTGGCAGTAGTCCTCGACTCCGATGCCGTCGTCGGTTTTCTCGATCGGAAAGACGCCCTCCACGATGCAGCCGACGCGGCGATCCGCGACCTCGTTCGCGGGCAGCGGCTGCTGGTTTCGGTAGTGACCTACGCCGAGGTTTTGACGGGCGCGCGCCTCGGTCACCATGACGAAGGCCAGGTTCGAGGGTTTTTCGCCCAACTGATCTCCGAGGTTCTCCCGGTCGACATGACCGTTGCGGATAAGGCGGCCGAATTTCGCTCCCACCTCAAACCGCTGCGGATGCCGGACGCCTTGATCCTCGCCACGGCGGAGACCAGCCAAGAGGTGGACCTGATTGTGACCGGTGATGCGAGGGCGCCCAAAGTCCCAGGGTTGGATTGCGCCATCCGTCTGTTGCGCTGATCGCCCGGCCTTCTGCGGCCCCCGGACCCTCCGAGCTCCCACGGCGATTTGGGCACTGGTGCACAGGCTGCCTGCCGATGGTGGGGTAGCCAGCTAGTCGCGTCCAAGCAGGCGGTCAAGCGCTCGTCCGACTTGTCGATAGATCTGCTCCTCGTCCCCATAGGGCACCTTGAGTCCAATGCGGATGACCTCCGCCTTTGACGGCCCGTCCTCGTCGGGGAGTAGCCGATAGATGATTCGATAGCGGGGGTCCACGTCGCGCTTCTCGTCGAAATAGAGCTTGCGGCAGTCGGAGAGATTGCCAGTGCTGAACGCGAAGCCGCATGGCTTGCCCAGCTTTGGGTTCTCCTTCGAGACTTGGGCGAGCAGTTCGAGGGCCCGGCGTTTCAGTTCCTTGGAAGGAAGATCGAGGAGTTGCTGCTTGGCGGTGGGGTCGAAAAACTCGACCGGGAGCCGCGTCACCTACAGGCCAAACTCCGCCGGGTTGAAACCTGCTTCGCGAGAGACATCGGCCAGCTCGACCCGTTTTCCGGTGTCCTGGGCAAGGGCCTCGCGAACTTCCTCCGACGCCACCAGCTCGTCCAGAATTTCCGTCTGCCACTCGTACCGCTCGTAAGAGAGAATCACGCCCTCGGGCTTGCGATGAGAGCCGAAGACGACCGGATCAGCCTGTCCGCCTCTCTCACGAAAGAGCTTTAGATAACTGGAGAGATGAGCTCTAGCCTCGGCGCTCGGGATGACAGTTTGGGGAGAAGCCATGGCTGTATCCTAGCAAAACTGTACAGATTTCTGTACGACTTCTCTTTATGGCGGACCGCAAAGGCGGTCGCACCTTCGCGTTGCGCTGCGTCGTACCTTCATCTCCCTACTGCTCCCTGGGAGCGGCTGAAAGCGGCGGCGGAATCCCGCTCCACTGCTGGGGATTCAGAAGATGGGCGCGGCTGGGTTCGAACCAGCGACCTCTCGCGTGTGAGGCGAGCGCTCTCCCACTGAGCTACGCGCCCGGGAGGAGCCGGATATTACGGGGGGCGCTCCTGCAGCTGCCCTCCCATCCGGCGCTGATCCACCCCGACAGATCGAAGTTAGGCGGTGGCCTGCTCTCCCGTGGGGAGTGGGCCACCGCCCGGCGGCCCCGTCTCTCCCTGTCTGACCGCCCGTTCCTGCAGCGCTCGGCCGACGAACGGGAAGGCCAGGGTCGAGAGCATCGCGGCGCCGACCAGGCCGGCGGCGGTCGAGGTCTTCATGTGCCCGGTTTCGGTTGCGATCGTGGTGATCGCGACGACGAGCGGCAGCTCGGTCGCTGAGTAGAAGGCGAGCGCTGCCCGCTGGCGCCTCTGCAGCACGCTGCGGTAAAGCAGCATCGCCGGCGCCCCGCGCACGACCAGGAAGAGGCCAAAGAACATCGCCAGCTTGAGCAGCGCCGTGAGAGAGCCGAGAGCGCCGAGGTCGAACTCGACGCCGCTGGTGATGAAGAAGAAGGGGACGAAGAAGCCGAAGCCAACCGCGGTTAGCTTCGACTCAAACACCTGCAGCTCGTGGCCCTTCAGCGCCAGGCGCACGATCATCCCGGCGACGAAACCGCCGAGCAGGACGTCGAGCCCGAGCTTGCTGGCCAGCAGGACGAGCCCGAAGACCAGCACCACGGTGATCCGCACAGCGAGCTGGCTGCTCGCCTCGAAGGTTCGCTCCAGC
>DATNGU010000235.1:0-5698 GCA_035605775.1 Solirubrobacterales bacterium
TTCGATCTGGAAATCGGTGACCGGCGACTGGGACGCCAACGGTACGACCACGATTGGGGTCTACGATCCCGCATCTGGCATCTGGCGCCTGCGCAACAGCAACAGCGGTGGAGGTGTGGACGGCGAATTCCAGTACGGCGGATCGGTGTGGGCGACGGCTATCACTGGAGACTGGGATGGCAACGGCATCGATACGGTCGGGGTGCTGACTAACTGAGGGCGCTTGCCCCCGCGGGTTTGCAGAGGCGGGATCCCGTCGGGGGTCGTCAGCCGCTCAGGGGCACGGCGCCGAATCGTCTTGCCCAGGGGATCGGGAGCGGGCGGAGGTGGAGGTCCCCCGTGACCGGCGCGATGCAGCGCATGTAGCCCAGCATCTCCGCTGCGCCGTAACCCAGTTGTGCGGCGTCCTGGGGTGAGCGCGTCAGCAGCTGATCGCCGGTTACCGGATGGTAGGCGGCGAAGAGCGGCGCCCGGCCTGGGCGTTCGGAGCTAAAAAGCCAGCCCTCCGGCTCGCCGACCGGGTCGGCGAGCGGCCGCGGCGCTCGGGCGATGCGGGCGGCGGCCATCGCTGCCCTGCGTGCCGAGACCTTGGTGCGGGCGGCGGGTGAGGCCAGGCCGCGCCAGGCGGCGGGCTCGGCGGCCCAGCGGGCCGCGGCGAAAGAACTCGCTCGTCCGGTCGGCGGCCGGTGTCGCTCGGTGAGGAGATACCCGTCCACGATCCAGGCGCCGATCGATCCCTGCCGCCCGGACTCCGCGAGCCCGCCCAGCTCGGAGAGCAGCTCTCCCTCGGGGACTTCGCCGAGCGCGTAGCGGTGCCGGCGTCCCTGGTGGTCGGCCGCCCGCGTCAGCCCGACGAGACCGTGGGTGCGCAGCGAGGCGGTCGGGGTTTGCCGCGGCCTCGCCGGGAACGGCTCGATATATCCGATGCTCTCGGCCAGGTCCACCTGGTTGAGGACTGGGTCGTCGCCGGTGAGCGTGACGAGAAAGCGCTGGCCGGTCTCGCGGTGGACCGCGAACGCGAGGGCGTCCATCTGCGGGAAACCCGCCAACTCCGCGTACCCGATCTCCTCGGCCCCCTCCGGCGCCGAGTTCCATTCACCGCGAGGAATCGCCTCGTACTCGTCCCCCACGCGCACCAGCCTGGTCGTGCCCTCGAAGCTGGTGCAGCGCAGCGCGCCCAGGTGGTGCTCTGCGGTGAAGCCGACCGGCGCCGGGCCGCTGGTGATCAATCGCCGGCCTCCGTGGTTCTCGCGGTAGCGAATGGCAAGGGTCGAGAGCGGCGGCATCCAGGTCGGCGTGTCCTCCCAGCGAGGGACGCGGTACTCGCCGTCGCCGGGCAGCAGGGGCCTGGCCCCGGGCCGGAGGTTGTGCGGATCCTCGGCGCTGGCGGGGTTTCCCGGCAGGGCTACCCACGCGCCCTCGGCCTCGCCGCCCTCGCCCTCACCGACCGCGTGGCGCCACTCGACCCGCAGGCCGGCGCCGGAGAGGAGGCGAACGATCGACCCAACCGGGGTACCTGGATCGGCGAGCAGCCCGCGGGGAAGCTCCAGCTCGACGGTCCTCCGCCAGATGACGGTGTGCGGCGCCGCGTCGTGCGGACCTTCGTCGGCGGCGAGGGCGCGGAAGGGGAAGCGACCGTCCTCACCGGCGTCGATCAGGGCAATCGCGTCGATCTCGTTGTCGGTCGCGCCGAATCGCCGCAGCACCTTCTCGCAGAAGGCGGGGTTGTCCAGCAGCGAGCTACCGGTGCCCGAGGTGAGGGCTAGGTAGGACCCGCGCGCCCGCGAAATCGCCTCGGGAAGCTCGTCCTGCGGTGCGACCAGCTCGACGTCGGTGCAGGTCTGCGCCGAGAGTTTGGTGGTCAGCGTCCGACTCCCCTCGGTCTCGCCGTCCGGCTCGCGCAGGGGAACGATCGAGAGGACGGGGGACTCGATCGCCTTGATCTCGGCCTCGCGGCCTTTGAACGGCGAGATCTCGGCGAGGACCTCGTCGAAGCGGTCGGCTGCGTGATCGACGAGGTCGGACCGGTTGAAGCCCCACTTGCGGTAGCGGACGGTCGGGCCGCGGGCGGCTTCGCCGCGCACGCCCCGGGACGCGAGGCGCAGCACGAACTCCCAGTCCTCGTGCCCCAGGTGGATCTCCTCCCTGTAGCGCTCGCCGGCGTCGAAGATCTCACGGTCGAGGAGCGAGCAGGTGTCGCAGAAGTTTCCGTGCAGCAGCGTGTAGACGTTGTACTCGGGGACCTCGTAGTAGTCCTCGCGATTGCCGAAGTACTGGATGTTTGGATATATGAAGCCGACCGTCTCGTCCGCCGCGTTCAGCTGCTCCACGAGCCTCTCGACTGCGTCGGGCAGCAGCACGTTGTCCGCGTCGACGGGGTGGATGTACCTTCCCTCGCATCGCTCGAGGCCGGCGTTGCGGGCGTGGCTCGGCCCGCGGTTCTCGGTTAGGCGCAGGACCGTGACGTCGCCGTCCCGCTCGAGCTCGGAGAGCACAGCGTCGGCGTCGTGCTCGGTCGAGGCGTCGTCGACGACGACTACCTCGATCTTGGGGTAGGTCTGCGCCCGGACCGACTCGATGCACTCGCCCAGGAACTGCGCCTGGTTGAAGTGGGGCACGAGTACCGAGACGAGCGGCGTCCCCGTCTGCGGCCTGCTCGTGAACCTGATCGGCTCGGCGACGGCGCGGTTGGCGCCGGCTGCGGGCTCGGGCGGCGCCGACTCGACCAGCTCGTCGTAGAGCTCGCCGTGGTCGGCGGCCATCTGCTGCACCGTGAACTGCGCCCGCGCCCGCGCCCGCATCTGCGCCCCCAGGGCTTCCATCCGGGCTCGGTCTTCGGCCAGGTGGGCAAGCGCCGCCGCATAGCCCTCCACCGAGCTGCGCGGCGACACCAGGGCGTCGTCGGTCTCGCCGAGCAGCTCGCCGATCGCGGGCAGGTCCGGGGCGACGATCGGCATCCCCATGGCCATCGCCTCGAAGACGACGCAGGGGATTCCCTCGAAGGTGCTCGTCATCAACAGCACGTCGCAGGCCGAGTACCAGCGCTGCAGGCCGGGGGTGGGCGGGTGGAGCAGCACGTGCTCCCCCAGCTCATCGGCGGCGATGCGCTCGCGAAGCTCGTCTTCCAGGTCTCCCTCGCCGACGACGTGGATCTGGAAGCTCACACCCCTGTCCCGCAGCGCCGATGCAACCTCGAGCATCAACAGCGGGTCCTTTTGCGCCACCAGGCGCGCGGCGAAGAGGATCTGCAGCCGATCGTCGGGCAGGTCTTCGATCGGCTCGGTGAGGTCCGGCGAGAACTCCTCGTCGGGGTCGGCGCCGGTGTAGATGACGCGAACCTTCTCGGCGGGGATGCCGTACCCCTCGACGGCGTCGGCCACGTGCCGGTTCGAGGTCGAGAAGCGGTCGACGAGGTTGCCGTAGCGGGTGGTCACGTAACGGACGTAGCCGGAGCGATCCGCCTCCTCCACGTGCAGCTGGACGACCACCCCGGGGGGCTGCGGAAGGCAGGCGAGGTCGGGCAGCAGCTCGAAGCCGAGGCGCGAGTTCATCAGGTGAAGCACCCGTACCTTCCGCGAGTGCATGAAGTCGAAGATGAACGCCGGCATGTCCTCCGCCGGCATCAGGTCCGGCAGTGCCCAGACCTCCTCGGCGAAGGGGGCGATCTCGGTGAGGAGCCGGTTCGGCGAGGGCTGGGTGGTGATCAGCGAAGGCGCGAAGCGATCGCGATCGATCCAGCGGAACCAGTCGATCGTGTTCTTGTCGCTGCCCCCGTAGTCCACCCAAGGGGCCAGATACAGAACGGGGACCCTTGCGCTCTTGCCCTCGGTCATCGCACGGTGCGCAGCGGCGACTGCGGATCGATCGTGGGGGCCGCAGCCCTGAGCCACTTGTGGGTCCGCGCGATTCCGGCCTCGAGTGGCGTATGCGGAAGATCGAGCAAGCGGTTCAGTCGACCCGTGTCGAGGACGATCCTGTGAACGTCGAAGCCACGCTCCGGGTGCGAGTGGACGTCGGCTTCGCGGCCGACCTCTGCCTCCACCAGGCGCAGCAGCTCCAGCAGCGAGGTTCCCTCGCCGCTGCCGACGTTGACCACCGCTGGCTCGTCATCCCGGTCGAGCAGCGCGACGATCGCCCGCGCGACGTCTCCCGCGTAGACGTAGTCGCGCACAGTGGCACCGCCGCCGTAGAGATCGATTGGGAGGCCGTGCTCGATCCGGTGCAGGAAGGTGACCACGGCGCCCTGGCCGCGGTCCGGCAGCTGGTGCTCGCCGTAGACCGTCGAGCAGCGCAGGGTGCGGGCCCTGAGGCCATGCTCGTCGCGGTGCCGGGCTATCTCCTCCTCGCAGGCGAGGTGCAGCTTGCCGTAGGAGCCAAGCGGGTGGGTGGGCGCGGTCTCGTCCACCGGCAACTGCTCCGGCTCCCCGTACACAGTTCCCCCCGAGGAGACATAGGTGAGCTTCGTCCCCGGCCGGGTGCGCAGCGCGTCGAGGACCGTTCGGACTGGCGCCAGGGTGAGGTTCCCGCTGCGCTCGGGATCCTGCTCGGAGGCCGCCGGAAGCAGGCCCCCGGCGCAGTAGACGACATGCTCGACCCCGTCGAGTGCTGCCGCCACATCGTCGGCATTGGCGGCGTCGCCGAGGCGCAGGTCGTCGGCGCCGAACAAGGAGGCGACCTCCTCCACGGGACGCGAACGGGTGAGGACGACGGGCGGGCGACCATTGGCGGCCATCTCGGCAACTACGTGCGAGCCGATGAAACCGCAACCAATTACCAGTGCCCGGTTGCGTTGCCTGCCCCTGGTCGCGCCGCTCTTTCGGGCAGGCGCGACTGACACCGCGTCAGCATAGCGAGCGCGCTTGCCGTTTCTGCGACGAGCCGACCCGGGTCTTCGTGGGTCAGCTGGAGCCCAGAGCGAAGGTGCGCAGGGCAAGTGGCACGGGTGCGGCGATCGCCACTGCGGCTGCATAGCCCCGCCCCGCCCCGATCGGGGTCACTGCTACCGGCGACGGGGGAAGGGGAGCCCCGAGGCCGACGCCGAGGCACTTGGCGATGGCCTCGCGGCGCACCCAGGCATCGTGGAAGACGCCGGTTCGGGCCAGGGGGGGCGCGTCGCGGACCGTCGCCGCCGCCTCCGAGTCGAGGCCGATACGGGCGAGCTCCACGACTTTGCGATCCGGCTGAATCCTCTCGATGTCCACGCCCACCTCGCGGTTGAGCGTCACTGCGAGCAGCGCCAGGTCGGCGGAGTGGCTGAGGTTGAAGTGGAGTGGTGGTGGGGACGGGGCGAGGGCCGGCTTGCCGTGGCTGCCGAGCCGCAACACGATCCGCGCCGGGTCCTCCCCCAAGTATCGGCCGAGCACCAGGCGAAGCGCCCGCCGCGCGGCGATCCAGCGCCGCCGGGCTCCGGGTTGCAAGTTCGCGGCCCGCTCGCGCTCGTCGGGCGGCAGCTCGCGGTCGCCATGATCGCGATCCAGCTCAATCCGCCAGACATGCACCTCTGCAGCGGGGGTGGGAGGACACTGATGCTCCCTTTGCCAGCTCGCTGTCACCGTGCCAGCGCCTCGGCGATGCGCTCCTCCAGGCAGCGTGCCAGCAAAGCCGCGCCTGGCTCGCGCAGCATCTCTATGTGTCCGCCGGGGATTTGATGGCGATCGACTCCACCGAGAGCGCGGGCGTCCCACCCCAGATATGAGGG
>DATNGU010000236.1:0-6799 GCA_035605775.1 Solirubrobacterales bacterium
TGGCCGAAGTGGACTCCGGCCTCCAGCAGCTCTTTGAGGCCTGCCTCTGGCATGGTCAACATCTCCTTGAATTTGGGTGAAGCCCCTCCGCCCTAGCCGGGGACCGGTCGCGAGACCAGTCAGGATCCGGGGTGGTTACGGAGGGGGTCGGTTTAGAACGGAGGAATTGTAGTGTGGAGCGCCTGCTCAGGCGGCGCGGGCGGATTCGAGCGCTTCAGTGAGGTCGACGGGCAGCTCCGAGCGAAAGCTCAGCCCCTCCCCGCTGACGGGATGGACAAAGCTGAGCCTGTGGGCGTGTAGGAACTGACGGCTTAGTCCGTACTTCTGTTTGCCACCGTAGGTGGCATCGCCGACGAGGGGATGGCCAATCGCGGCGAAATGGGCCCGGATCTGGTGCGTGCGGCCGGTCTCCAGCGTCGCCTCCAGGTAGGTCTCGGCAGCGAAGACCTCCAGCACCTCGAAGTGGGTGCGTGCCTGGCGTGAGGCGGCGCCGGAGACCGCCATCCGATGTCGTTGCCGCGAGGCGCGGCCGATCGGCGCATCGATCGTTCCGGTGCGCGAGGCAAGGCGCCCGCCGGCCAGCGCGAGGTAAACGCGCTCCACCTCGCGCTTGCGCACCATCTCCTGCAGCGCAGCATGGGTCGAGTCGTCGCGGGCGACGACCAGCAGTCCGCTGGTCTCCTTGTCGAGACGATGGACGATGCCGGGTCGCTCCGAGTCGGCACCGCCACCGAGGATCTCGCCCAGCTCGTCGACCAGGGTGGTGCCGCTGTGCGAGGGAGCCGGGTGGACGACGAGGCCGGCTGGCTTCTCGACCACCGCGAGGTACTCGTCAAGGTGGACGATGCCGAGCTCCACGCTCATCGGTCCGTCTCCGCGAGGTAGCTCAGTGCCAGCACCGCGACCCCGAGCGTGATCGCGACGTCGGCCATGTTGAAGGGGGGCCAGCCGAAGATAGCGACGTAGTCGGTGACGGCCCCGGCGCGGACCCGGTCGGCGAGGTTGCCGAGGGCGCCGCCGGCAAGCAGACCGACGGCGATCCACATCCCGTCTCGGGTGGGGTTGCGGGCGAAGAGGACGGTGACGAAGAGCAGTGCGACGACGGTGAGTGCGATCAGCGCCCCGCCGCCGCCGCTGGCTAGGCCGAAGGCGACGCCATGGTTGTGAGCGAGGGTGAAGCCGAGCGGGCCGAGAACGCCGACGTGCTCGCCGGGGACGAGGTTGGCCTCGATCAACGCCTTGGCCCCCTGGTCGAGGACGACGACGAGGCCGCAAAGCGCGCCGGCCAGGCGCCAGGCGCGAGGTCCCGCGCCGCTCACCCGGCGATTAGGGCGACGACCAGGCCACGCACGATGAAGAGCACAATCAGCCCGATCATCGGGCTGAGGTCGAGCCCGAAGCCACCGCCCCCGATTGGCGGGATTATGCGCCGGAAGAGGTTGAGGTAGGGGTCGGTGGTCTCGGTGACGAAGTCGAGCACTCTGCGCAGCGTCGGGTTGTACGGCATGCGGGGAATCCAGGAGATCAGCACCCTGATCAGGATCAGGATGATGTAGACGAGGAACAGCGCGGCGACGTAGTCGGCGACGTCCTCGCGGGTGAGGGCAAAGGGGATCACGCCTTCATCCTCTCCAATGAAGCGCGTACGGCCGCCGCGAAGGCGCTGCGTGCGCCTTCGCGATCGAGGGCCTCCAGCCCGGCTTCGGTGCTGCCCCCTGGGGAAGTGACAGAGATTCGAACATCGGCTGGGCGACGGATACGCATGAGCGATCCAGCGCCCGCGGCGGCCTCGACGACCAGCTTTTCGACCAGATCCCGGTCCAAGCCCTCACCGACGCCGGCCTCGGCGAGTGCCTCCGCCACCAAGGCGAAATATGCCGGCGAACAGGCCATTAACGCCGTGGCGACGTCGAATTGCGAGTCGGGCAGCTCGACGACAGCCCCGAGAGCACTCAGCTTCTCGCCAACCTCTGGGAGGAACTTCCCGGCAACGCAAAGTACGCCATCACCTACCTCCACCGCGACGTTGGGCATCACCCGCCCGACCTCGGCGTTGGGAAATGCGGCTTGGACGTTCTCCAAGGGAGTCGCCCCCAAGATCGAGATGACCGATTCTGCGCCTGCTAGTTCACCGGCCACTTGCTGAAGGGCGCCCGGCTTTACCGCGAGGACCACGACGTCGGCTCGCTCCGCCAGCTCCCCGTTGGACCCGACCGCTTCGCCGCCAAGATCCCCGGCCAGCTTGCGGGCCCTATCGGAATCCGGGTCGAAGAACAGCATCTGCTCCCACTGCCCGGCCCAGCCTCTGGCAATGGCCGCAGCCATGTTTCCCGCTCCGACGAAGCCGACAATCATCAGCCGGAGCCTAGTGAAGGGTGGGTGGGGTGTCCCTCCCGCGCAGCGGCGTCCTGTTTCTCGCCCTACCGACGCCCGCGGCAGCCATCTGACCGTTCAGGCGAGAAACCCAGCAAACGGGAGGGACACCCCCACCCCACTCCCCTCAACCGCTAGGACTGGTTGAAGAAGCCCTTGTCGAGCAGCCGCGCCTTCTCCTCGGCGGAGACCTCGACGTTGCGCGGGGTGAGCAGGAAGATCTTCTCGGCTATCCGCTGCATGCCGCCGTCGAGCGCGTAGGTGAGACCGGAGCAGAAGTCGATCATCCGCTTCGAGAGCTCGTGGTCGGTTGTCTGCAGGTTGAGGATCACCGGAACCGACCGCTTGAACTGGTCGGCGACCTGCTGGGCGTCGTTGAAGTTGCGTGGAATGACCAGATGGACTTTGACGTCGGAGTCGTCGCCGACCGGCCGCAGCGTGCGCGTACGCGATGCCTGGATCGGCTCGTCATCGGCAAAGATGTCGTCGATCTCGTCGCGGCGGGAACGCCGGGAGGACGGTAGGCGCCGGACCTGTCCAGAGTCGCGCCGACCCTCGAGGTCCTCTTCGGAGGTTTCGGGGCCGAAGTCTTCCTCGAATTCAGGGCCGTACTCGTGCTCTTCGGCGAGCCCGAAATAGACCAGCGCTTTATGCCACGTGTCGCGTAGGGCCATGGTAACGGCGTCTTTCGGCTCTGAGCGGCCGATTCCTTTAGCGATTATGCAGGAGCTTGGGGCATTTCACACATAGAGCGCCGTGCCAAGGCGAATTATCGTCGCCCCCTCCTCGACCGCTACGGGCCAGTCCTGGGAGGTGCCCATCGAGAGCCGGTTGAGGCCGTGGTCGGCCGCCAGCCCCGCGAGGCGGGCGAAATGCGGTCGCGAGTCCTCGGGGTCGGTGCTGAACGGGGGCATCGTCATCAGGCCGGAGACCCTGGCCGGGCAGCGCTCGAGGAATGCACCCAAATCGCCCGGAGCGACGCCGCCCTTGCCCTCCTCCCCGGCGACATTCACCTCGATCAGAACCTCGGTGTCGAGCTCGTCCTGGCGGCCGAGCTGAGCCATCACTGACTCGGTGGCGACTGAGTGGATCAGGCGACAGATCGGGACGATCCGCTTCACCTTGCGGCTCTGCAGGTTGCCGATGAAGTCCCACTCGAAGGCGTCGCCCCAGCGCTCGTGTTTCGCGGCCAGATCCTGCTGGCGGTTCTCCCCGACCAGCTCGACGCCCGCTTCCGCCAACGCACCCATCTCCTCCAGCGGCACGTACTTGGTTGCGGCGAGAACCTCCACCCCCTCCCCCGCCCGTTCGCGAACCCGCTCGAGGTTGGCGGCGATCCTGACCGGGTCGAGGCCGTGGATCAATCCGGGCATGTTCAGACCGCGCCCGTCCCGGCGCCCTCGAGCCAGGCGAGGCCCGCCTGGCGACCGGGCCCAGCATCGCGACGGTGGGAGAAGAACAACTCCTCCTCACAGCAGGTGCAGAGATCGGCGGACTCGATCTCCTCGACGCCCGACTCCCACAGGAGACGCCTGGCGACTTGCGGCAGGTCGAGCATCCTGTCGGTAGCGACCCCGGGGCCGAGCTCACCGAATGCGTCGAGCACCTCATCCCCAACCTCGTAGCAGCAGGGTCCGATTCCAGGTCCGATCGCGGCATGCGTGGCTTCCACCGCCTCGGCGCCGCGTGCCACGATTCCCGCAGCCAGGCCCCGCCAGCCGCAGTGGAGCATCGCTACCCCACCGGGTCCTGCGAGGGCGAGGGGAAGGCAGTCGGCGACGTAGACGAGGCCGACCAGACCGGGCTCGGCGATTACGTGTCCGTCGGCGTCGACGGCATCCGGAGTGGCCACGTCGTGGAACATCAGCTCGGCGCCGTGCACTTGGCGGCTGGTGGCCACGCGGTTCGCGGGGATGCCAAGCGCCGTCGCGAGCGGAACGTGGTTCTCCTTTGCCGAACCGCCTGAGCGGGTGGAGAAAACAGCCTTCGAGCCAGGTAGGCGAACCTCCAGCCAGCGGATTCCGTCCTTCTCACTCCACCTCATTGCGGTTCCCGGGAAGCCGCCAGCGCCGCCGCCAGCTCCTCGTCGCGCCCAGAGAGCTCGTCATCCAGCTTTTGGCGCAGCGCTGCGGTGAGGCCGCGGCCAATATCCGGCCCCTCCGGCACGCCCGCCGCGATCAGGTCCTCGCCGTCGATCTCGAGTGCCACGGTGCACCATTCCAGGAGGTAGCGGTCGAGCCACTCGGCGCCCATCGCGCGGGCGAGGACCAACTCGATCGGGCTCTTTCCGCGGACCAGATCCATCCCCTCCGATGGCTTCCGGGGGCTCGCAGCCGCCAGCCGCTCGGCTTCGCCCCGCGGACCCAGCGCTGCGGCCAGGATCGCCTCGCCTCGGGGAGCGGCCTCGGCCCATGGGGGTCTCGCGAGCAGCGCTGCGACTTGGCCGGCAAGCTCCACCCCGTCGTCGCGGAGCTCGATCAGCCCCCACTCAGCGAGTAAGGCGAATCCGCGCACCGCCTCCGTCTCACCTGCCAGCCGCAACAGCTCCGCGTCACGGCGGTCGGCCGAGACCGTGTCGAGGTCGGTCTGTCGCAGCAGCTCTCCGGTCTCGCGCTCCAGTTCAAAGCCGAAGCGGGCGGCATAGCGGGCCGCTCGTAGCGCCCGGGTGGGGTCGTCCTCGAACGAACGAGCATGGAGAACTCGCAATAAACCGGCTTCGAGATCCTCCCGCCCCCGGTGGGGATCGATCAGCTCCGGATCGCGTCGCAGGGGTATCGCCATCGCATTGATCGTGAAGTCGCGACGGGCGAGGTCAGCCGCGATGCCGGCTGTCGGCTCCACTTCAGGCAGCGCACCCGGGTGGGGGTAGGACTCGGCCCGGGCCGTGGCGATATCTACTTCGTGGCCTTCGAGCTGCGCCGTCGCGGTGGCGAAACGCTCGTGCTCGACTACTTCGCCGCCCAGCCGTGCCGCCAGTGCCGTGGCATCGCCCTCGACCACGAGGTCGATATCGACCCGCCCTTGGCCGAGCAATAAATCGCGGACGGCGCCGCCGACCAAGTACACCGGCTTGCCCCCGGCCACCTCTTGCACGGTCGCCAGCTCGGGATGGGTGCTCTCCAGGGCGTCGGCGAGGCTCTCGATCGGCGTCAGCGGGGTAGGCATAGCCTCTAAAGCCGAACCGGAATTCCGCTGTCTGCCAAATGGCGCTTTGCGTCCCGAACCCGGTAGGTGCCGTAGTGGAAGATCGAGGCGCAGAGGACGGCGTCGGCGCGGCCGTCGGAGATCGCCTCGCTGAGGTGCTCCAGGGTGCCGGCACCGCCGGAGGCGATCACCGGCACCGAGACGGCGTCGGCGACGGCGCGGGTCAGCTCGATGTCGTAGCCGTCGTTGGTGCCGTCGCGGTCCATGCTGGTCAACAGCACCTCCCCCGCCCCGCGCTCAGCTGCCTCACTGGCCCAGGACACGGCATCCCGTCCCTTAACTTGCTGCCTGCCACCGTTGACGAAGACGTTCCATCGAGAGGGAGCCGCCCCCGGACGCGGGAGCCCAGCCGCGTCCATATCTGATTCCCGCGGCTGGGCGGGAGCAGAGGAGGCGGCGTCTATTGCCAGAACGACACACTGGGCGCCGAAATGATCGGCCAGCTCGGTCAGCAGCTCGGGGCGGGCCAGCGCCGAGGAGTTGACCGAGACCTTGTCGGCGCCGGCGTCGAGCACGGCCTGCGCGTCCTCGACCGAGCGGATGCCGCCGCCGATCGTGAAGGGGATGAAGACGTTGTCGGCCGTGCGGCGGGCCAGCTCGACGATCGTCTCGCGCTTCTCGTGCGAAGCGGTGATGTCGAGGAAGACCAGCTCGTCGGCTCCCTCCGCGTCGTAGCGCTCCGCAAGCTCGACCGGATCGCCCGCGTCGCGCAAGCCGACGAAGTTGGTGCCCTTGACTACGCGGCCGGCGTCGACGTCTAAGCAGGGGATTACTCGCTTCAGGACCATGCCGAAAGCCTAGAGCCCGTCCCGGGACGGGCTCTCAAGCGAGTGCCGCGATGGCTTCGGCGACGGTGAACTTGCGCTCGTAGAGGGCGCGGCCGACTATGGCGCCCTCAATGTTGGGAGGAGCTTGGCGGGCGAGGGCTTCGAGGTGGGTCAGGTCGCCTATGCCGCCGGAGGCGATGACCTTGGCCGAGGTTGCAGCGGCGATCTCAGCGAGCTGCTCGAGTGCCGGTCCCTCCATGGTCCCGTCGACCTCGATCGCGGTGCAGAGGAAGCGCGGTACCCCCCTCTTGCCGAGTGCCGCGACGGCCTCGACCACCCTTTCCTCCCCTGCTTCGGTCCATCCCTCCAAAGCCACTCGCCCCCCTTTTGCGTCCACCGAGACGACCACCCGGTCGCCGTAGGCTGCGAGCATCGCGTCGAGGAACTCTGGGTCG
>DATNGU010000237.1:0-2977 GCA_035605775.1 Solirubrobacterales bacterium
GGGGAGGCGAGGCAGGCGGTCGGGTTGGCCCCGCAGGAGCCAAACCTCGATTGGTTCCTCACCGTTGAGGAGACGCTCGACTACCACGCCGGCTACTTCGGCATGCCGAAGCGCGACCGGCGCGAGCGGACCAACGAGCTGCTCGAGACCTTCTCGCTGACCGAGAAGCGCGACGAACGCACCCGCACCCTCTCTGGCGGGATGAAACGGCGGCTGATCCTCGCCCGGGCGCTGATGCACCGGCCCCGGCTGCTGATCCTCGACGAGCCCACCGCCGGCGTCGACATCGAGCTGCGGCTGGAGCTGTGGCACTACGTGCAGCGCATCAACCAGGAGGGGACGACGATCCTGCTGACCACGCACTACCTGGAGGAGGCCGAGCAGCTCTGCGACCGCATCGCCTTCATCAACGAAGGCAGGATCGTCGCCGAGGGCACGAGCGAGGAGCTGTCCGCCCGCTACGGCGTCGCCAACCTCGAGGACGCCTACCTGACCCTGGTCGGCCGCAAGGAGCTCTCGCGCTCCCACATCGAGGTGACGGCCTCGTGAGCACGGCGCAGATCCGCTTCGCGACCCTGTGGCGGCGCGAGGTCAACCGCTTCATGAAGATCAAAAAACAGACGATCGGCGCGCCGCTGCTGGAAACCTTCCTCTACATCTCGGTCTTCGGCGCCGCTCTTGGCTCGCGGATCGACAAGCTGCACGGGATCGACTACGTCGTCTTCGTCATTCCCGGTCTGATCATGATGGCCTGGTCGATCAACGCCTTCGCCAACAACTCCTCCTCGATCCTGCAGCAGAAATTCCAGGGGGCGATCCAAGACCAGCTCTCCTCGCCTGCCTCGCCGCTGGAGCTTCTGCTCGCCTTCTCGCTGGGCGGCTTCATGCGCGGCCTGCTGGTCGCATTGCTGACCTTCCTCGCCGCCTCGCTGCTGGTCGACCTGCCGGTCGACCACGTCTTCGTCCTGATCCCGTCGCTGTTCCTGGTCGGCCTCTTCTTCTCGCTGCTCGGAGTGCTGACCGGCGTTCGCGCCGAACAGTTCGACGACGTCGCCTTCGCCCAGACCTTTGTCCTGCAGCCGCTGATCTTCCTCGGCGGCGTCTTCTACTCGGCCACCCTGCTGCCGGAGCCGTTCCAGACCCTGACCCACTTCAACCCGATCTTCTACATGATCAATTTGGTCCGCTATGGCTTCGTCGGCTTCACCGAAGTCAGCGTGGCGCTGTCGCTGTTGGCGTTGACCGCGGCAACCGCGGTCCTCTTCTTCGTCAATCTGCGGCTCTTCTCGAAGGGCTACCGCTTGCGGGCCTAGCGCCGCTGCTCTAGTTTTCCTTGCCGTTACTCCTGCGTAACCATTTGGTGCGTCGCCTGGCGGCGCGGAAAGGACTCAACTTGAAGCAGCTTCGTCCTCGTGTCTCGACCAAGGCCGGCATCCTGGCCGCTGCGACGGCCTTCGCCGTCCTCTGCGTTTCCGCCTCGGCGTTTGCCGCCACCTACCCGGAAGGCACTGCGTCCCCTCAGGCGAGCTCCGTCCCCACCGTCTTCATCAAGGCCGACAGCAAAGGCCTGCGCTTCGTCGCGCCCAAGACCGTCGTCACCGGCGAAGAGCTGAAAATCGTCAACCAGACCGATCCCCACAAAGTCGGTCCGCACACCTTCTCGCTGGTGACCAAAGGCTCGCTGCCGAAAACGGGGAAAGCCCGGCAGCTCTGCTTCACCCCGAAACACATCTGCAAGGCGATCGCCGCCTGGCACGGGGTCAAAGGCAACGGCCCGGTGAAAATCAACCCGGCTGAGGCTGGAAACCCCGGCTGGGACACGCTCGGCAGCGTCAGCAAAAAGGGCGACTCGTGGTTCACCGGCGAAAAACCGGGCACCTCGTTCTCGCAGCCGGTCAGCGTCGACACCTCGGCGGGGGCGAGCAGGATCTACTTCATCTGCGCGATCCACTCGTTCATGCAAGGCTCGATCAACGTTCTCCCGGGCGGCTAAGGCGTAGCGACGGACGACTCGCCGCAATCTCCGCCCCGCCTGGGGCGCCGGGCCTTCCTCGGCGCCCTGGGCGGTGGCGCCATCGCCGCGCTGCTGCCGTTCGACGTTCGCTCCAGTGGGGCGACGACGGTCGCGGCGCGGCCGCCCCACGGCGCTGCTCCAGCACCGTTCCGAGATCCGCTGCCGATTCCGCAGGAGTTGCGCGACTCGCACATCCGGATCCCGATCCAAGAGGCTGAGCTCCAGCTTCTTCCCGGGCCCAAGACGAGGATGTGGACCTACGGGGGGACGTTTCCGGGGCCGACCGTCCGGCGTCCGGCGGGGCAGAGGACCAGGGTCAGCTTCCACCACCGGCTCCCACCCGCCGCGGGAGAGCTGAGCGTCCACCTGCACGGGGGCCACAACCGCACCCAGTTCGATGGCCAGCCCGGCGGCCTGACCACCTCGCACCCCCGGTCCTTCTACTGCGACATTCCGCGCGGCCTCTCGCCGCGTAAGTCCGGCAACGACCACCTGATCGAGCCCGGCGGGCGCAAGACCTACGTCTATGACCTGCGCGAGGGCGGCCGACCAGAACGGGCGGCATTCCAGTGGTACCACGACCATCGCCTCGACCACACCGCCCGCAACATCTGGCGTGGCATGGCCGGGATGTGGATCGTCGACGACGAGCTCGACGCCTCGCTGCCGCTGCCCTCGGGAGACCGCGACATCCCGCTGGCGATCGCCGATCGCTCGTTCGACCGCCACAACCAGCTCACCGATCCCTTCACCGGCCGCCAGCCCCCCGCCGACGGGGTCCTCGGCGCGCTGGTCTTCGTCAACGGCGCCTACATGCCCCACCACGAGGTCACCGCCCGGCGCCACCGGCTGCGCATCCTCAACCTCTCCCACTTTCGCTCCTACAACGTCCACCTCTCCAACGGTGCGCCGCTGGTCCAGATCGCCACCGACAGCGGCCTGATGCCGAAGCCGGTGCGCCGC
>DATNGU010000238.1:0-6976 GCA_035605775.1 Solirubrobacterales bacterium
TGGTAGTCGAAGCGGACCATCTCCTGGAAGGGGCTCTGGGAGCGACCGTAGACCTGCCAGGGGCCGGTCAGTCCCGGGCGCAGCTCGAGCCGGCGCAGGTGCCAGTTCTCGTCCAGCGCGGCGGTCTCGGGGAAAATCAGCGGTCGTGGTCCGACCAGGCTCATCTCCCCCTTAAGCACGTTGAAGAGCTGCGGCAGCTCGTCGATCGAGAAGCGCCGCAGGATGCGGCCGACGCGGGTCACGCGGGGGTCACGCCGAATCTTGAACATCACTCCGTCGCCGGCCTCGTTGAGGCTCTCGATCTCCGCCTTGCGTTTTTCCGCATCCACATACATCGAGCGGAACTTGATCAGCGCGAAGCTGCTGTTGGCCCGGCCCGCGCGGGGTTGGCGAAAGAACACGGGCCCGCGCGACTCGAGTTTGATCGCGATCGCAGCGGCGATCATCACCGGGCTGAAGAATGCGAGCAGCGCGATCGATCCGAAGACGTCCAGCGCCCGCTTGGCCGCCACCGAGGCCGAGGTCAGGTTCTGTGCGCCGATCGAGAGCAGTGGCAGACCGCCGACTTGATCGAGTGCCCGTACGCCGTCGAGGAACTCGAACAGCCGCGGTACGACATCGATCGCAACGCCGGCGTCGCGACAGGCGCGAATCGACTCGAGCAGCTGCTCGTGGCTGGCGCGAGTGAATGCGATTATGACCCGGTCCACCCCCTGCGCTTTGATGACCTCCTCGAGGTCGTCGAAGCGCCCCAGCCAGGGCAGGTCCGGCGTGCCGATGTCATGTACTTCGTCGTCGACGATGCCGACCGGCACCAGCCCGAACTGGGCGTTGTTGTGGAGCTTCTTGACGACCTCCCCGGCGACCATTCCCGAGCCGAGGATCAGCGTGCGCTGGCGCAGGTCCGGCTCACGGTGCAGGCCGGCGCGGACGACGGTGCGGGCAACGGGAGCAAAGGCGGCGATCCCGACAACGGTGAAGAAGGTCAAGGTGATCACCTGATCGAGCGGTAGGGCCGAGGCGACTCCATATAGGGGCCAAGTGATCAGCAGGATCGCGACGAAAGCGCGCGGCACCTCGGCCACTGAGGAGGCCCAGGTGGCCAGTTGGTCGCTGCGGTAGAGACCGATGCTGAAGGCGGCCAGTGGCCAGAGCAGCGTCACGCTGGCCGTATAGGCGACGCCACCCCAGGAAGTGAGTCCGAGGATCGCAACGGCGATCGCGGCGGCGGCGCAAGCGGCGAGTGAGTCGCCGGCGACGAGCATTCGGGCGAGCACAGCCCCGCGGCGCCTGGCACGGTTCGTCGTGTCCCGAGGTGCGGTCCGGCCGACTTCATCCGCCTCAATAGAGGTGCCCCGCGGGGGGTGGGTTACGGTCGAACTCTCCATAGTGTTTAAGTCAGATTGCTTTCGAGTAAGACAGGGATGTTCGGGGTTGCATCGAGGAGTAAACGCCTGCTTCTTTTTTGAGGCCCCGTTTTAAATCGACTTTGGATTTGAACGGACGAGAGGCTGGACGGGACTCGTTTGAAAATAGAGGTGAGGCAGGGAAATCTCCATGATGGTCAACACATCGGCAGCGAGTTTGTCGCGGTTAAATTTGAAATCGCGCCTGCAGAGCGAACTTCGTTGACGCCCTCGGACGAATATTCGAAGTATTTTCGTACTGTGGTCTGGTCCGGGTTGCTCAGTGTGCCTCGCCGGAGGCGTGCGCCGGGGGGCGGGACTCCTCGGCCAGCGAGGTGATCTCGAGCGGTCCGTGAGCTGCGGCTTCGAGGACTTCGGTCGCCTCCTCGGCTGAGCGAGCGTAGAGCTCAACCAGCATGTGGACGATGATCCGCTCCTCATCATGCTTGTGGAAGCGGACGTGAGCGAAGAACTCGCGTATGCCTGCTTCGCCGAGAGCGCCGTAGGCAAGCAGCTCGGCAGCATCCGGGCCGGCGCAACTCTCGACCCGATCCTGGTCGACTGCGACCGTGCAGGAGGCGACCCACGGGGTGCCGGCGATCATCCGCTCCCAGCGGTCCTCGATCGGCACGACCCGGTCATCCTGGAAGGTGAGGTGGGGCTGGTCGTGCATGCAGTCGAGACACTGGACGACCGATTCCTGCACTTCGTCGATCCCTTCGGTAGGAATGCCGGTCTCGGGGTCAACGCGGCGGATCGCGTCGTAGTGGATCTGGATCTCGAGGTTTCGCGACCAGCAGCGATAGCAGCGCAGCCAGGCCGAGCGGTCCCCATTTAGCTCGCTCATCGTTCCATTGTGGCGTGGCTCGGCCATCTGCGCTGCGCCGGCGTGCTCAGGCGGCGGCGCCGGCGGCGGCGCGCTGTTCTACCAGGGCGACGATCTCACCCATGATTCGGTTGATGTCGAAGTCCTTGGGGGTGTAGACCCCGTCGACGCCGGCCTCGCGCAGTTGTTTCGCGTCGGCGACTGGAATGATCCCCCCGACCACGACGGGCACGCCGACCCCCTCGTCCCGCAACAGTTGCACCACCGCTGGAACCAGCTCGAGGTGAGAGCCCGAGAGGATCGAGAGACCGACCACGTCGACGTCCTCCTGCAGGGCCGACTCGGCTATCTCCTCCGGGGTCAGGCGGATGCCCTGGTAGATGACCTCCATGCCGGCGTCGCGCGCGCGCAGCGCGATCTGCTCGGAGCCGTTCGAGTGCCCGTCCAGGCCCGGCTTGCCGACCAGGATCTTGATCCGGTGGCCAATCCGGTCGGAGACCTCGTCGACGCGGCGGCGAATAGCCGACAGCTCGTCGCGATCTCCCGACGGCGCTGCCCTGTCGACCCCGGTGGGGGCGCGGTAGGCGCCGAAAGCATCGCGCAGGATCGCGGCCCACTCGCCCGTCGTGGCGCCTGCCTTGGCGGCGGCGATCGTCGCCGGCATCACATTGGCGCTCTCATCTCGGGCCGTGTTTGCCAGCTCCCCCAGCGCCGCCTGCACCGCATCCTCGTCGCGCTCGGCTTTCCACAGCCCCAACGCCTCTATCCGCTCGCGCTCGACCTCGGGGTCGGGGGTGAGGATGCCGCCGTCGGCGCCCGCCGTGAGCGGGGAATCCTCGCTCTCGGTGAAACTGTTTTGGCCGATTACTTTCTGCTCGCCACTCTCGATCCGTGCCACCCGATCGCGGTGGGACTCCACCAGTCGCGCCTTCATATAGGGAACAGCGGCGACCGCGCCGCCATGCTCCTCCACCACAGCCATCTCGGTGCGAGCACCCACGGTCAACTCTTCCACCAGGCCGTCCATGACCTTCGAACCCTCGAAGACGTCGGGGTAGTCGAGCAGGTCGGTCTCGTTGGCTAGCACCTGCTGTATGCGCAGGCTCCATTGCTGATCCCAGGGGCGGGGGAGACCCATCGCCTCGTTCCAGGCGGGCAGTTGGATCGCCCGGGCGCGCGCGTCGCGGCTCAGCGTCACCGCCAGCGCCTCAAGCACGATCCGCTGGACGTTGTTCTCAGGCTGTGCCTCGGTCAGGCCGAGCGAGTTGACCTGCACGCCGTAGCGGAAACGCAGCATTTTCTCGTCGGTGACGCCATAACGCTCGCGGCCGATCTGGTTCCACAGGTGCCCCATCGCGCGCAGCTTGGCGATCTCCTCGATCAATCTGATACCGGCGTTGACGAAGAAGGAGATGCGGCCGAAAACCTTAGGGAAGTCGGCCTCGGCGACCTGGCCACGCGCTTTCACCTCGTCGAGCACTGCGATCGCGGTGGAGAGCGCGAAGGCGATCTCCTGCACCGGGGTCGCGCCCGCCTCCTGCAGGTGGTAGCTGCAGATGTTGGTCGGGTTCCAGCTTGGCACCTCGTTGACGGTGAAGGCAACCATGTCGGCGATTAGCCGCATCGAGGGCTCGGGGGGAAAGGCGTAGGTGCCGCGCGAGAGGTACTCCTTGATGATGTCGTTCTGGGTCGTGCCGGTCAGCTTGGTCCGCTCGATCCCGTTCTCTTCGGCGACAGTCACGTAGAGGCCGAGCAGCCAGGCGGCGGTCGCGTTGATCGTCATCGAGGTGTTCATCTGGTCGAGCGGAATCCCGTCCAGCAGCTGGTGCATGTCGCCCTTGTGGGCTACCGAGACGCCGACCTTGCCGACCTCGCCACGGGCGAGGACGTGGTCGGGGTCATAACCGGTCTGGGTCGGCAGGTCGAAGGCGATCGAAAGGCCGGTCTGGCCCTTGGCGAGATTGCCCCGGTAGAGCTCGTTGGAGCGGCGGGCATCGGAATGACCCGCGTAGGTGCGCATCACCCACGGGCGGTCGCGTTGGGGCAGTCGGTGCTTGGCCATCCAGCCAATGATATTTGCCCAGCGGGGAAAGACAGCGTTCATCCGTCACGTGGCGCATCTTTTCCCCGGGGCTGTGTTTAGGCTGCGGGCGATGCGAAACCGATCCATAGCCGTGCTCGTACTCGTTGTTGCCGCCGTTGCCGTCTCTGCTGCGAGCGCCGGGGCGGCGCTGATCGGCATCTACCGCAACAGCATGGAGTCCGAAGCGCAGCGCGCTCAGGTTGTCAAGCTGTCCGGTGAGCGCTGTGGACGCGGCGGTTCCGATCACGCGGTGCGGATAGTCGTCGGCAAGCGCACCCGGGAGTGCGCGTACCGGACGCCGGTGGTCGGCCGCGATCTCGAGATTGGGGCAATCGGCCGTTTGCTCAGCAACACCCCGCAGGCAGTCCAGCGCAAGGCCTTCCTGGCAATCAATTTGCGGACCGGTGGCGCCGGCGCCGGCTATCAGCTGGCCGTTTTTCCCATGCAGGCCAAGGCGCAGCTGCGCAAGGTGCTGCCTGACGGGCAGATTCAGTACCTGCATGTCGAGAAGGACGTCAGGACGAGGGGCTTGAACCGGGCAAACGAACTGCGGTTGCGCGCCTTCAACGTGACCAGCGGACCGGAAAAGGGCAGCTGCCACGTTCTCGCTTTCGTCGCTGGCCAACTGGTCGCGGACGTCACCGACTCGGCGGCCGGCGAGCTGGAAGGCCGGGCAGCCGGATTCTCCCTTGGCGCGCTCGGCAACGCCAAGGGCGCGGCGGGCAGCTTCGACGACGTGGTTGTTCGAGTTCCGAGCCCGTTCTGACCCCCTGCCGACAGCGTGGTTGCCGCGGGTCGTCGGAGCGGCGTTTCTGCGCATAATGCGCGCGATGTCGACGACGATCGAGAAGCCGCGCGAGGCTGGGCCGGACTCGGGGTTGGGTGGGGAGTGGCGGGTGATCGTCCGCAACGACAGCCACAACACGTTCGATCACGTCGCCGAGACGCTGGCACGGGTATTGCCGGGTGTCACGGTCGCTCGGGGACACGAGATCGCCGAGGCAATTCACAGCACCGGCCAGGCGATCGTCTGGTCTGGAGCACGCGAGCCCGCCGAGCACTACTGGGAGCAGCTCAACGCGTCCGGTCTGACGATGGCCCCGCTCGAGCGGGGCTGAGAACGAAGACCGGTGACCGTCACGCCGATTCTGCTCCTCTCCCTGCCGCGGAGTGGCTCTACCTTGGTCCAACGAATCCTCGCGGCCCATGAGGGTGTGGCGACGGCCTCGGAGCCATGGCTGCTGTTGCCGTTGCTCTTGCCGCTGCGAGACGATGTTCCCGCCGCCGGTAGCTGGCAACCGCGTATCCACGAAGCCCTTCTCGACTTCACCAAGGAGCTCCCGGAAGGCAATCGCTCCTACGAACGGGCAGTTGCGGGGGCAGCACGAACACTCTACGAGGAGGCCGCGGCCGGCGCTCCGTATTACCTCGACAAGACCCCGCCCTACTTCCTGGTCTTCGAGGAGATCGTTCGCGCTCTACCGGAGGCACGCGTCGTGGTCTTGTGGCGTAATCCGCTCGCCGTCCTCTCTTCCGTGGTCGAGACCTTCTGTGGCGGCCGCTGGCGCCCGCAGGATTACCCGACGAGCCTCTTCGGCGGGTTGGCAAGGCTCGTGGAGGGCTCGCGCCGCCACCAAGACCGAATCTGTGCCGTCCGCTACGAGGACCTGGTCGGCAGCGACGACTCCGCGTGGCGCCGCCTGACGGCCTTTCTCGGTCTCGAGTTCGACCCCGTCGCCTTAGAGCGCTTCTCCAGCGTCGGTTTGACTGGTGCGATGGGCGATCCAGTGGGAACGAAGGCTTACTCAGGATTGGAGCAGGCGCCGGTCGAGAAGTGGCGGAGGACGATCTCCAATCCCGTCAGGCGGGCCTGGGCGCGACGATACCTCGACTGGATCGGGGACGAGCGCCTCTCGACGATGGGCTACGAAGGCGATCGGCTCAGAGGAGATCTGGCCTCGCTCAAGCTGGGGGTTGGGGGAAGCGCGAGAGACAGCGCCGACGCGCTTGTCTCGATGGCACGAGACACAGTCAAGTCGAAGGCGCTGCGGGGAGCCGCCGCCCCCAGCGCCTGGCGCTCCCTTCTCGGACCCCACGGCCCCGGGCGCTTCTAGACTGCACGCGTGGTTGGGCGCCTGCAGATCGAGGATCGATGGCCGCTTCTCCTCGCGCCTGCCGTCCCGATCTTGACCCTCGCGCTGGCTGCGAGCGGGGCAGGTGGTCGCGAGGTGGTGCTCGCCGGCATGCTCGGTGTCTTCGTCATCGGGGCCCTCTGCCTCGCGGCCTACGTCGATAACGCGTGGCTGTTCAGCATCGCGATCGCGCTCTCGATCTTCTCCGGCAACTGGCGTCAGCTCGGTGTCCCAAACCTTCTCTCGCCCGACCGCATCATGCTGATAATCGCCTTCGTCACCTTCCTGGTGCGCGATCCGACCATAGGTCGGCGGCCGTTCGTTCGCATCACACCGACCCACGTCGTCCTGCTGCTGGCTGCCGCATTCGCAATCTGCTCGGCGGTGGCTGCCGGGTCGATCGGGGCGCGCCAGGCGCTGTATCCGTTGATAGACCGCTTTGGAATCGGGCCCTTCCTGCTTTTCGTCTGTGCGCCGGCGGTCTTCGCGACCGAGCACCAGCGACGGATCTTGCTCGGCACCCTCCTGG
>DATNGU010000239.1:0-7974 GCA_035605775.1 Solirubrobacterales bacterium
AAGCGCCACCGACGTCTACCTTGAAGAGCTCTACGTCGTCCCCGAGCAGCGCGGGCACGGCTTCGGCCGGGCCCTGCTGGAGGCGGCGATGGCCGCCGCTCGCGAAGCCGGCGCCGACCACTTCGAGCTGACCACCGGCGAAACCGACACCGAAGCCCGCACGCTCTACGAGAGCTCTGGGCTAACCAATCGCGAAGGCGGCCCAGACGGGCCGCGCATGCTCTATTACGAGATCGACCTCTAAGCCGCTCAAACCCTGAGCGTTATCAGCTCAGCCTCTAAGCACGCAGTCGAAGGGGCCGCCGGGAGGCCCTCCTCACGAACTCCCGCGAAGCGGCGGGAGGAGGGCCTCCCGGCGGCCCCGCATGGGGACTTAATCCTTGAGAAAGCCGGGAACGTCGATGTCGTCGTCGCTCACCCGCAGTTTGCGAATGTCGGTGTCCTCCGCGGAAATTCGCGGCCGACTCTCGTAGCGACGGCGGACCCGCTGGGGAGAGCGGGCCAGCAGCTCGAAGCCCTCAAAGCCGGTGGCGATCACCGTGACGCGGACCTCGTCGCGCATCGACTGGTCTACGACCGAGCCGAAGATGATGTTGGCGTTGTCGTCGGCTTCCGCCTGGACCAACTGCGCCGCCTCGTTGACCTCGAACAGGCCGAGGTCCTCGGGGCCGGTGATGTTGAGCAGCATTCCGGTCGCGCCCTTGATCGACTCCTCGATCAGGGGTGAGGTGACCGCCGCCTTGGCGGCATCGACGGCGCGCGTCTCACCCGAGGCGGCACCGACGCCCATCAGCGCCGAACCGGCGTCGCGCATGATCGTGCGCACGTCGGCGAAGTCGAGGTTGATCAGGCCGGGAATCGTGATCAGGTCGGTGATGCCCTGGACGCCCTGGCGCAGGATGTCGTCGGCCTGACGGAAGGCCTCGAGCACGCTGGTGCGACGCTCGACCGCCTGCAAGAGCTTCTCGTTCGGGACGATGATCAAAGTGTCGACGTTGTTGCGCAGCTTCTCGATTCCCTCGAGCGCCTGCTGCATCCGTCGTTTGCCCTCGAACTCGAAGGGCTTGGTCACCGCGCCCACGGTCAGCGCGCCAATCTCTTCCTTGGCGATCTCGGCAATGACCGGCGCCGAGCCGGTGCCGGTGCCACCGCCCTCGCCGGCGGTGACGAAGACCATGTCGGCGCCCTTCAGCGCCTCCTTGATCTCGTCGCGACTCTCAGCTGCGGCGCCTGCCCCGACCTCGGGGTTGCCGCCGGCACCGAGGCCGCGGGTCAGCTCCTGGCCAATCGAGAGCTTGATGTCAGCGTCACATGCCTGCAACGCCTGCGCGTCGGTGTTGACCGCTACGAACTCGACGCCGCGAATTCCGGCGTCGACCATGCGGCTGACGGCATTGGTTCCTCCGCCGCCGGCACCGACGACCTTGATTACCGCGAGGTAAGTGGATTCCATCTCCCGATTTCTCCAGCTCGCCCGCCCACGATGGGGCTGGCGTTTGAGTTGAGCCTCTATTCCGTCCGACACTTCAGTGAGGCTTAAGGGTTCAAGCCTACTCCTGAAGCACGGAAATTGCGCTCAACGTAGGGTATTTCCGGGGCTCTGTCAAACGCCCGGCAGACATCCTGCAAGGCCCAACTCTCAAGGCTTAGTTGAGAGTTTGCCTAGTCTAACCCTATGGTCGAGGGTTCATTCGGCGGGCGGAAGCGTATGCCCAGAGCCACCCACGGTGGGCCGACGGGGCGCGTACAGGACTACATAATCGAGCGCCGCAAGCGAGGGGTCGGCAAGCACTGCCGCTGCCGCCTTCCACTTTGCGTCCAGCTGCGAAGCGTCGCCAAAGCGCAGTTCGATCCCCGAGCGCAGCTCCACGTCCACCCCACTTTCGCCGTAGTAGCTGCGTTCGATGTAGGGCCGCAGGGCGGCGGGAGCGGCACCGAGCACCCGTGCCTGCTGCAACACCGGCCCGCCAAGGCTCCCCCCTTTTGGCGGCGTGGAGAGCGGCAGGTAAGGCAGCTGCAGATCCTCGGACAGGGGCAGCCAGGCAAGGACCTGTCCATCGGGACCGACCGCGATCGCGTCTGAGCCGGTCCCGATCGTCGCCGTGGCCCGCGGCGCCTGTAAATGCGGCGTGACGGTCGAGTCGCGGATCAGGAGGGCGTAGACGACGGCGACCACTACGGCGAGCAGCACTGCGGCCGGCAGCCGGCGCCTCACAGCTCCCACCCCTCCGGCCAACGCACCTCACCCAGCAGCTGCACCTCGGGCTCCAGCACCACTCCGAAACGCTCGTGGACACGGCGGCGGCCAGCGGCCATCAGCCCCAAGACGTCCGCCGTGCTCGCCTCGCCGCCGTTCTCGACGAAGTTGGCGTGCTTCACCGAGAAGCGCGCGCCACCGACCTGCAGGCCGCGGCAACCGGCGGCCTCCAGCAGCTGGCCCGCGGTTCGCCCCTTGGCACGCTCGTCCTCGGGGTTCTTGAAGGTCGAGCCAAAAGTCTTGATCCCGGAGGGCTGCGCCTCGTGGCGGCGCTCTCGCATTGCCGCCATCGTCGCCTTGATCGACTCTGGGTCCCCTGACTCGAGTCGGAAGGAGGCGCGGGCGACGACCTCGTCCGCGCCCAGGTTGGAGCTGCGATAGGTGAAGCCGAGCTGCTCCGGAGCGCGGCGCGCCTGGCCGGCGGGGGTGCAGACGTCCACCCACTCCAGCACCTTGGCAAGCTGGCCGCCGTAGGCGTTGGCGTTCATCTTCACCGCCCCGCCGACCGTGCCGGGGATGTTTACGCCGAACTCGAGGCCGGCCAAACCCCAGCCCGCGGCTTTAGTCGCTGCCGACGGAAGGCGTGCGCCGCCGCCGCAGAGCAGTTGCTCGCCCTCGTGACCAACAGTTGCCAGCTCACCCTCGAGCTTCAGCGCCAACCCGTGAAAGCCATCGTCGGCGACCAGCAGGTTCGAGCCAGATCCGATCACGCCGATCGGCAGGCCACCGTCCGCCGCCCAAGCCAGCAGCTCGTTCAGCTGCTCGCTGCTCGTGGAACGGGCGAACCACTCGGCGTCACCGCCGGTGCGGACGGTGGTCAACCGCGCCAGGGGGAAGTTGGCCTCGACGCCGGCGGGCGGAGGGCTCATTTCTCTTCCCCGTCCCCGACCAGCGCCTCGCCAAGCCGGAATACGTCGCCGGCGCCGATCGTGACCAGCACGTCCCCCGGCCCGAGGCGCGAGGAGAGTGCCCTCTGCGCCCCTTCCAATCCAGGAGCCCAGAGGACCGGCTTTCCTCCGATCCGGTCGGCCGCGGCGCGGGCGACGTCTAGTCCGCTCACCCCGGCAAGAACGCCGACCGGCTCCTCGCGGGCCGGATAGACGTCGAGCACGACGACTTCGTCAGCCAGGGCCAGAGCGGCGCCGAACTGCTCCGCGAAGGCCTTGGTGCGCGAGTAGAGGTGCGGCTGGAAAACGGCGATCAGACGCGACGGCCCCATCCCCCGCAACGCCTCCAGCGCCGCCCTCACCTCGGTCGGGTGGTGGGCGTAGTCGTCATATATATGGGCGCCGTCGCGGCTGCCCTTGAGCTCGAGGCGCCGGTGTACGCCGGGGAAGTCGGCGAGGGCGGCGGCCACAGCCTCGGAGTCGAATCCGGCCAGCTCAGCCGCCGCCAGGGCGGCGCGCGCATTGAGCACGTTGTGGCGGCCGGGCACGGCCAGCGGCAACTCGGGCGGACCGGGCGAGACGAGGTCGAAGCTCGCAACCCCCTTCGCCCGGCTCGTGAACTCGGCAAAGGCGTTGCGCAGCTCCGCGAGCGAACCCCAGTGTGAGTGGTGGTCCATCTCCACGTTCGTCACCACGACGATCTCCGGGTTCAGGTCAAGGAAGCTGCCGTCGCTCTCGTCCGCCTCGGCGACGACCCACTCCCCCTCGCCCCAGCCGGCGTTGGCGACAGCGCCATCCGGCCCCAGCCCCGGGACCTCACCGCCGATGAAGAATGCCGGGTCGGCCCCGACCCCCCGCAGCGCCCAAGCCAACATCGCGCTCGTCGTCGTCTTGCCGTGGGTTCCGGCGATCGCAATCAGCCGCTTCTCCGCGCAGAGGTCGGCCAGAAGCTCGCCGCGACGGCGGACCGTGAGGTCCCTCTCGCGTGCGAGCACCAGCTCCGGGTTGTCGTCGGCGATCGCGGTCGAGACGACGACCTCGGCGTCGTCGGGCAGGTTGTCGGCGCCGTGGCCGACCACCGGCTCGAGGCCCGCCGCGCGCAGGCGCTCCATATAAGAGGAGTCGGCGCGGTCGCTGCCAGTCACGCTCGCCCCCAGCCCGTGGCTGACCAGCGCCAGGCCGCTCATACCGGCGCCGCCGATGCCGACGAAGTGCAGCCGGCGACCTTTCCAGGAACCGCTTTCGCCCTGGGCGCTCATTCTGCAATCGCCGCCAAGACTTGGTCAGCGATACGCCGGGCCGCATCGGGCCTGGCCAGCGCCGCGGAGGCGGCGGCCATCGCAGCGAGCCGCTCGTCGTCATGGATGAGACCACCGACCTCGGTCGCCAACCGTTCGGCGTCCAACTCCTCGTCGCGGATTACGGTCGCGGCGCCAGCCTCCGCCATCCAGGCGGCGTTGCCCTCCTGGTGGTCCCCGGCAGCATGCGGGTAGGGCACGAGAATCGCCGGACGCCCGGTCGCGGTCAGCTCGAAGACCGAGCCGCCAGAACGGCTCAGCACGAGGTCGCAGGCCGCGAGGCAGTCGCCGAGGTCGGGCTCGTAGGCGAGCAGGGTGTAGCGCTCGTTGTTGGAGGCGGCGGCGAGGCGCTCCTCGAGCGCCGCAAAGTCGCGGCGCCCGGCGATGTGAATAACGTCGAAGTCGCGCCCGCTCCGCTCGGTGAAGGCCTCGATTGCGCCCTCGTTGATCGAGCGCGCTCCCTGGCTTCCCCCCATGACCAACAGACAGCGGGCATCCAGGGCAATCCCAAACCTTTCCCTGGCCTTGCCGCGGTCGGCTGCAAGCACCGCCGCCGGTATCGGCCGCCCGGTGACCAGATAGGGCTCCCCCTCGCGCCCTGCAATCGGGAAAGCGAGGCAGATCCGCCGTGCCCGGCCGGCGAGCAATCTGTTGGCGAGACCGAGGTGGCTGTCGGCCTCGGTGAGGACGAGAGGGGTGCGACCGAGCACAGCGGCCAGCCCGGCGGGGCCGGCGACGAAACCGCCCCCGCCTAAGACGACGTCGGCACGACGACGACGGATCGCCCGCCGTGCCGTCCAAACCGCCCCGAGCGCCTCGATTGCGGCCACGGCCCCCCGCAACCGATTGCCGCGGTCGATCCCACGCACCTTGAGGAAGTCGATCTCGTAACCGGCAGCCGGAATCAGGTCGGCCTCGATTCGCTCGCGGGTGCCGAGGAAGGAGACCTCGACGCCGCTAGCCCGCAGCTCGGCGGCGACCGCCATGGCCGGCACGACGTGGCCGGCCGTTCCCCCGGCTGCTACCACCACTCTTGCGACTCCTGGCACTGCTCGATCGGCTCCTTCCGCGTGCGGGCGTCCGCCCACCCTCGACGACGCGCAGTTTGCCAGCGCGGGCGGTCCCCCCGCGGGCGACGTTGAGGATCAGCCCCACCGCGAACAGCGTCGCCATCAAACTGCTGTTGCCGTAGGAGACGAAGGGCAGCGGCACGCCGGTCAGCGGCGCCAGCCCCATCACCGCGAAGAGGTTGATCGTCGCCTGCACCAAGACCAGCGAGGTCAGACCCGCAACCAGAAGCTTGCCGTAGTTGTCCTTCGCTTTTTTGGCTACCTGAAGCCCCGCGTAGCCGAACAGCGAGAAGAGGCCGACGACGCCGAGGATCCCGACCAGGCCGAGCTCCTCGCCGATCACCGCCGAGATCATGTCGGTGTGGGCCTCGGGCAGGTAGAAGGCCTTCTGCACGCCGTTGCCGATCCCGACCCCGAAGAGGCCGCCGGAGCCGAGCGCGATCTTCGCCTGCGCGGCCTGGAAGCCAGCCCCGGCGGCATCGGCGCCGGGATTGAGGAAGCCGGTTAACCGTGCCATCCGGTAGGGCTCGATCACCGTCATCAGCAGGGCAAAGAAGGCGAGCACGGCGCCGATCAAGGCGAGGTCGCGGATTCGCGCACCGGCGGCAACCAGCATCAGGGCGACGGCAAAGGTGACGACCATCGTCGTCCCTAAATCCGGCTCGGCGACGATCAGCAGGGAGGCGCCGCCAACGACGAGCAGGAAGGGCATCAGCCCCTCGATCGATCGCACCCGTTTCGGTTTGCGCGCCAACAGGTCGGCGGCGTAGAGGATTAGCGCCACCTTGGCCAGCTCCGAAGGCTGGATCTGCAAGAAGCCCGAGCCGATCCAACGGCTCGACCCGTTCACGTTCGTGCCGGCCAGGAGTACGGCAAGCAGCAGGAAGAGCGAGACGCCGAGGATCGCCGGGGTGAGGCGGCGGACGAGCTGCAGTCCGTTCCGCGCCGTCAGGTGCATGATCAGCAGGCCGACGGCGCCGAAGAGCAGGGTCCGCTTCAGATAAAAGGCGCTGTCGGAGAGACCGCCGTCGCTCAGCACCCGGGTGGTCGAGCTGGCCGAGAAGACCATCACCGCGCCAAAGGCGAGTAGGCAGAGAGTCGCCGTGAGCAGCAGGTTGTACTCGGCCGGCAGGCTGGCGGCACGGCGCCGGGTGGCACCCTTCTTCTTCGTCTTCGCCTTTTTTTTGGCCTTAAACCCCAGCTGGGGGAGCGATAGGGCGCGGCCGCTCACGCCAGCTCCCCGACGATCTCGCGGAAGTGGTCGCCACGCCGTTCGAAGTTCTCGTAGGCATCGAAGCTGGCGCAGGCCGGTGAGAGCAGCACGACCTCGCCGGAGCGGGCAGCGGCCGCGGCGCTGCGCACCGCGTCCTCGAGGTCATCGCAGCGATGCAGCTCGACGCCCGCGGCGATAACCGGGGAAAGCTCGCCGGCGAGCCGATCGGCGGCGGCGCCGATCAGGTAGCAGGCGGCGCAACTCTCGCGCAACGGCGCGACCAGCGGCGCGAACGGCTCGTCCTTCTCGCTGCCGCCGAGGATCGCGTGGACGCCGCCGTCGAAGGCGGACAGCCCGACCGTCGCCGAGGCGACGTTGGTCGCCTTGGAGTCGTTGACGAAGCGGATTCCGTCGATCTCTGCGACCTGCTCGAGGCGGTGTGGGACGCCGGCGAAACTGCGCAATCCCTCGCGCACGCCATCACGGTCAAGCCCCATCGAGAGCGCCGCGGTGGCAGCGGCCATCGCGTTGGCGACATTGTGCTCGCCGAAGAGGCCAAGCTCCTCGACCGCGAGCAGCGGTTCTTCGTCGTAGAAGATCGTCCCCTCGGCCAGCACCACCTCGCAATCGGGAGCAGCGCCGTGACAGAAGGCAATACGGCGACCGCAGCCGCCGAGGTCGGCGCCCGCGAGGGACGGCTCGTCGGCGTTGTAGATGGCGACGTCGTCGTTGCCCTGGTTGGCGAAGATGCGCAGCTTCGCCGCCAAGTAGGAGTCGAGGTCGGCGTGGCGATCGAGGTGGTCGGGCGCCAGGTTGAGGAAGACGCCGCACTCCGGAGCGAAGGCGACGGTGTCCTCGAGCTGGAAGCTCGAGGCCTCGCAGACCACGGTCGCATCGGGCGCGATCGTCGTCGCAAGTGCGGAGAGCGGGATGCCCACATTGCCTGCGACGGCGGCCGGCTCACCCGCCGTGCGGTAGACGTGGCCGAGCAGCTCGACGGTGGTCGTCTTGCCGTTGGTTCCGGTTACCGCGAGGAAGCGGTTGGGGATCGCCCGCCAGGCGAGCTCGAGCTCGCCGACGACGTCGATCCCACGCTCCAGCGCCGCAGCGATCACCGGCGCCCCCCGGGGCACACCCGGGCTCTTGACAACGGTTCGCGTCCCGTCGAGTTGAGCCAATCCATCCGTATCCAGAGCAACTTCGACGCCGACCCCCGCCAGCCCTGCCGCCCCGTCCGGATGCCCAGAAT
>DATNGU010000240.1:0-17660 GCA_035605775.1 Solirubrobacterales bacterium
TCGCTTCTACCGCCGCTTCGACGCCCCCGAGCACAACCCGCTCCTCAACGCCGCCGTCTACGCCGGGATCGGCGCCAAACTGGCTGTTAGCCTCGGCATCACGGCTTTCCGAGAATAAGGAGGAGCGGCACCGTGCGAAAAAGTCTGGCTCTTGCCCTGGCCTGTGGGGTAGCGCTTTTTGCGAGCGCCGTAGGCGCCCCGTCGACGCAGTCCGCTTCCAGCTGCCTCCGATCAAGCGCTCTGGCAAGCGCTTGCGGCGGGTGGCGTCTGGTCTTCGATGCGGGCGCCAAAGTCACGCCGACGGTACTGCCGAGGCACGAAATGGCGCGGGTCGGGGTCGAGATCCACGGCACGATCTCGAACGAAGGCGGCAGCCACCCTTCTGCCCTCAGAGAAGTGACCGTCGACCTGGACAGGAATGGGGGGAATCGATGTCAAGGGTCTGCCCATTTGCGCGCTGCACCAGCTTCAGGCTCTCAGCACCAAGGCGGTTCGTAACCGCTGTCAAGAGGCGGTGGTCGGCACCGGTGTAGCGCACATCGGGTTCGACGCACCAGAACAGACGCTGGTCCAAACCCCGCTTACCCTCGTCAACGGCGGTGTCAAGGACGGGCTGACGCGGCTCTTCGTCCACAGCTCCACCCCGACGCCGATCGTCACCACCGTGAAGATCACCAGGCACGAGCAAGGGCAGTTCGGCACGCAGGCAATTTGGAGGATCCCCTCCATCCTCGAAGGCAGCGGCTCACTGCGCGATTTCAGCTTCAAGATCGAGCGACGTTTCGAGTACAAGGGAGTGAGACGCAGCTACCTCAGCGCGCGGTGCCTCGACGGTCAGCTCGCGGTCGCAATTCCCCAAGCCAAATTCAGGAACGAAGCCGATACTCCCGGCATCGCTCAGACAACGGTGATGAAAGGTGGCTTCGTCAGCCCTTGCAAGGCACGCTGATGGCAGTACGCGACGCTAGAAACATCTAGCGAGCGCCTGAAATGACAAGACCCGCCGGAGCGGGTCGAGTCGGGCGAAGTGGGGAACCACCCCCACAGGCAGCTGACATCCGGGTCCTAGGCTACCACGGCGCTGCGCCGACTCGACCCACCCCGACGGTCTTATGCGGAGGGCGCCGGACTCGAACCGGAACCGGCTGGTCAGGCCGGACATGGCAGACGTCAACTGCCCGAGCACACCTATGCTCTTCACCCTCCTGCGCGCGACGCTAGCAGTGAAAAGGCGGGTTTAAAGCGTCAACCCAGACTACGGGCCGTGATGAGCCCCGAGATGGACAGCAGCACCCGCGGAAGCAGCCAAACCGGCTGGAGCACTCGCATCCGTGCCGCTCTGCACGCCCTGCGTGGGGATGTCGCCGATACAGCTACCGACGCCGGAGACGAAGACGATCAAGCCCAGGACTCGATCGATCGGGCACTCGAGGTTCTCAGCGCGGCTTCGATCGATGAGATCCAGGACCGCGGCTACCACTTCCAGCAACGTGACTTCTACAGCGCCCTCAACGACCTTCCCTTCCTGACGTCCAACTGGGACCTCTGGCACGAACGGCCGCTTCCGCAAGGAATTAACTGGGACCTCGATGCCCAGCTGGACGAAGTGCGGCGCATTTCACCGTACCTCTCAGAGCTGGTGAACGTCCCGGAGGACGCCCCGCCCGGGCTCCCGAAGTACCACTGGAAAAACAACTTCTGGCGCGGTGCCGATGCTCTGGTCCAGTACGGGCTGATGCGCCATGTCAAACCGCGCCGGGTCATCGAGATCGGCGCCGGCTGGTCGAGCCTGCTCCTGGCGGATGCGCTCGTGCGCAATCAGGAGGAAGGATCGGAGCCCACTGTCGTCGACCAGATCGAGCCTTTTCCCCGCACGGAGCTGCTGAGCGCGCTGCCCGCGCACTGGACCCTCCACGAGACGATTCTGCAGCGAGCCGACCTGGAGCTATTCGACTCCCTTCAGGCCGGAGACGTTTGCTTCTACGACGGCTCGCATGTGGCACGGGCGGGCAGCGACGTGGTCTGGTTCTTCTTCGAGGTTCTGCCACGGCTGAAGCCCGGCGTCCTGGTTCACGTCCACGACATCTTCTGGCCCTCCGACTATCCGGATGACTGGATCTTCAATCGCGGTCAGACCTGGAACGAGCAGTACGTTCTGCAAGCGTTCCTGATGTACAACAACTCGTTCGAGCCCGTGATCTGCAATCCCGTCCTCTGCCAGCGTCGGATGGCACCACTGGAAGAGCTATTCCGGGAACGCCCGAGACCCAGCACAGCGGCACGAGCATCTGGCTGAGGACGACTGGCGAGTCCTGAGGCCGTGCCGTCGGTCAGCGGCGCGCGATGTAGGCATCTTGCATCACGACCAGCTCGGGAGAGCCGAGATCGAAGACGTCGACCGCGGCAAAGTCTCCGAGCAGACGCTCGGTAACGTAGCGGCGCGGGTGATAGGCCGTGCAGGCGTTGCGGCCCGACATCCGGGGTCGCTCGACCACCAGCTCGCCGCGATCGAAGCATTCCTGCTCGGCGTTGGTCAGGCGGTCGCGAACCGCTTCGCCGAGCACGCTCAGCACGAGCAGCCCACCGGGCCGCAGCAGGCGACGGAACTCGGCGATCCAGCGGCGCTGGAGCGACTCGCCGAGATGACTGAAGACCGACAGGGCGTAAATCAGGTCAAAGCTCCCCGCGACGTACGGAAGCGGAGGTTCGAGCTCGTTGTGGATCGTCCGCAAGAAGGGAAGGTTGTCCTCGCACCAAGCGACCAGCTCCTTGTTGTAATCGCAGCCGTGGATCTCGGGACCCTCGACCGCTGCCCAGTGGCGTGCGACGCGGCCACACCCACAACCGAAGTCGAGAATCGCTTCCATCTCGTCGACAGGGACGCCGCCGGCACCAGCCGAGGCTGCGCGGATCGAGTCGGCCATCTGGCCACCAATTCGGAGGAAATGCTCGGCTCCGCCGCTGCGGCCATCGACCAGCAGGCGCAACCGCGGGCGGGGCAGGGGCAGGCCGTCCGGCCCGATCGCCGGGCTCCCCCCCGCTCGTACCGTCAGCCAGCTCTCACGCATGCGCGCCGCGGGGCGCAGCAGCCTCGCTCCGTCGAGGCCAGTGGCGATCCTGCTCCTCGTCTGCTGCTTCACACCACTTCTCCCCCTGCAATCAGCATGACCTCAGTAAACACCTTCTGGGCCGAAAGTCTCGGCCCAGCGGCCGCGCAGAGTGGGGACGGCTCAGAACGGCAGCGTCGCGGCTATTTCAGCCAAGCGTGGGGCCTGCTTGTCGCGATCGCTTAGGAGGGGCTCGTCGACGGGCCACTCGACGCCTACGTCGGGATCGTTCCAGGCGATGCCGGACTCCGTTGCCGGGTCGTAGGTGCTGGAAAGCTGGTAGGCGACGTCGGCGACGTCGCTGAGCACGGCAAAGCCGTGGCCGAAGCCGGCCGGGACGAAGAGCTGGCGGTGGGCCTCGTCGTCGAGCTCGTAGCCCTCCCACTGGCCGTAGGTGGACGAGCTGCGGCGCAGATCGACGGCGACGTCGAAGACCTTGCCGCGGGGACAGCGGACCAACTTCGCCTGGCCGGGCTCGGTCTGGAAGTGAAGGCCGCGCAGCGTTCCCCGCGAGGAGCGCGAGTGATTGTGCTGGACAAACTCCACGTCGACGCCCAGCTCGGCCCAGGTGTCGCGCCGGTAGGTCTCGACCATGAAGCCGCGCGCGTCGCCATGGACCTCGGGCTCGAGCAGGACGACGCCGTCGAGCTTCGTCTGCAGGCGCTTCGGCATCAGCCGAGCGCTTTGCCGTACTGCTTCTCGTAGTACTCGCGGTACTCGCCGGAGCGGATCGGCCCCCACCACTCCTCGTTGTCGCGGTACCACTGCACCGTTCGCTCCAAACCCTCGGCGAAGTGAACCTCAGCCTCCCAGCCGAGTTCGCCTCGCAGCTTCTCGGAAGCAAGCGAGTAACGGCGATCGTGACCGGGGCGATCGGTGACGTACTCGATCTGCGACTCCTCGGCGCCGGTCAACTCGATTACCCGCTTGACCACGTCGATGTTCTCGCACTCGTCGGGACCGCCGACGTTGTAGGCCTCTCCCGGGCGACCGTTCATCAACACGGCATGGATGCCGCGGCAGAAGTCCTCGACGTAGAGCCAGTTGCGGACCTGCCGTCCGTCTCCGTACACGGGCAGCGGGTCGCCGTGGATCGCGTTCAAGACCATCAGAGGGATCAACTTCTCCGGGTACTGGCGCGGGCCGTAGTTGTTGGAGCCGCGCACGATCGAGGCCTCGGTGCCGTAGGTGTGGAAGTGGGCGGAGACGAGCAGGTCGCCGGCCGCCTTGGTCGCCGAGTACGGCGAGGAGGGGTCGAGCGGCGAGGTCTCGGTGAACGAGCCGGACTCGATCGAGCCGTAGACCTCGTCGGTGGAGACCTGCAGGTAGCGGTCGACGCCCAGCTCGCGGGCGGCGTCGAGCAGCGTGCCGGTGCCGATCACGTGGGTGCGAGCGAAGGCGTCCTGGTCGTCGATTGAACGGTCGACGTGCGACTCGGCGGCGAAGTTGACGACCGCGTCGCAGCCCTCCATCGCCTCGCGGACGACGGTCGGGTCCTCGATCCCGCCAACGACCAGGTCGGTGCCCTCGGGAAGGTTCTCGCGGCGGCCGGCGTAGGTGAGCTTGTCGAGCACGCGTACCTCGTGCTCGCCACCGACCAGGCGCACGTAGGTCGAACCGATGAAGCCGGCGGCGCCGGTGACCAGGATCTTCACGCCGCGGCCTCCGTCTCAGCGCGGCGCTGAGCCAAATAGGCGGCCAACCCGTCCTGCCAGGACGGCAGCTCGATCGCGTGCTCGCGCTGGCTCGTCAGCGCCGAGTAAGCGGGACGGGGAGCCGGGCGGCCGAGCATCTCGGTGGTCGCCGACATCACTTTGCACTCAACCTTGGCCTGATCGAAGATCTCACGCGCGAACTCATACCAAGAGCAGGCGCCCCCGGCGGCCATGTGGTGGATACCGAACTCGACCCCCTCGATCAGGCGGACGATGCCATAGGCGAGGTGCCAGGTGTAGGTCGGCGATCCGACCTGGTCGCGGACGACGAGGACCTCGCCATGATCGGCGGCGAGGCGCAACATCGTCTCGACGAAATTGGGCCCTCCTGTGCCGAACAACCAAGCGGAGCGGACGATGAAGTGACGTTTGTTGGCAGCGCGGGTCACCTCCTCCCCGGCCAGCTTGCTGCGACCGTAGGCAGAGATCGGCGCGGCCTGATCGCTCTCGACGCAGGGAGTGCTCTTGCTGCCGTCGAAGACGTAATCGCTGCCGACGTAAACAACCGAGGCACCGACTGCGGCGGCCGCGGCGGCGACGTTGCCGGCGCCCTCGCCGTTGACTCGGGTCGCCGCCTCCTCCGCCTCCTCGGCACCGTCGACGTCGGTCCAGGCGGCGCAATTGATGACGACGTCGGGTCGCTCGCCTTCGAGCTTGGAGCCAACCGAATCGGCGTCGGCGATGTCCAGCTCGGCGTGGCCGAAACCGACCACTTGGTGGCCAGCATTGCCGGCGGCGAGCATCACGTCGCGGCCCAACATCCCGGCGGCGCCGGTGACGAGGATCTTCATCGAGCGTTCCCCATCAGATGATCTTGATCTCCGACTTGTCGCCGACCAGCATTCGCAGCGTCTTCGGCATCCCGTCGCTGCGGGTCAGCTTGACTTCGCGGCCGAGCAGGCTGGCCTCCATCCGCGTGCCGAGGTCTTCGACCACGGAGCCGGAGAGGACGATCGAGTGCTCGATTTCGGAGCGGCAGATCCGCACATCCTCGCCAATCGAGGTGTAGGGGCCGACGTAGGCGCTCTCGATCCGGGCGCCGGCGCCGATCACGGCTGGGCCGCGCACGACCGAGCCGGTCACCTTGGCCCCTGCTTCAACCACGACCCTTCCCTCGACCCGCGAGGCCTCGTCGATCTCGCCGTCGAGCCGCGTCTCGATCTCCTCGAGGACCAACCGATTGGCCTCGAGCATGTCGGCGAGCTGGCCGGTGTCCTTCCACCAGCCGCTGACCACCTCCGACTGCACCTTGTGGCCGTCCTCGATCAGCGCCTGAATCGCCTCGGTGATCTCGTACTCACCGCGCCAGGACGGCTCGAGCGCGCGGGCGGCCTCAAAGATCGGCTGCGCGAACAGGTAGACCCCGACCAGGGCGAGGTTGGAAGGCGGGTCTTTGGGCTTCTCGATCAGTCGCACGACGTGGTCGCCGTCAAGCTCGGCGACCCCGTAGGAGCTGGGGTCGGAAACTGGAGTGAGGAGAATCAGCGCATCGGGTTCGGACTCACGGAAGGTGGCGACGAGACCGCGCAGGCCGTCGGCCAGCAGGTTGTCACCCAGATACATGACGAAGGACGCGCCGCCGATGAACTCCTCGGCGGTCAGCACCGCGTGGGCGAGCCCCGCCGGTTTGTCCTGGACGATGTAGGTGATCTCGGCGCCGAACTGCGAGCCGTCGCCGGCGGCGGCGCGGATCTCATCGCCGGTCTCGGGCGCGATGATGATCCCGATCTCCTTCACTCCCGCGTCGACCAGGGCCTCGATCCCGTAAAAGAGCACGGGCTTATTGGCGACGGGCACGAGCTGCTTCGCCGAGGTGTGGGTGATGGGGCGCAAGCGGGTGCCGGCGCCGCCAGAGAGAATAAGTCCCTTCAGGGGCTCCATTCGAGGCTGCAACCCTACTGCGCCAGCCGATCATGCGACCAGCCATCTATATACCCACCTACAACGGCCGCGAGCGACTGGGCAAGGCGCTGCGCAGCCTGGAGGGGCAAAGCCGCCCCGCGGACGTGGTCGTGGTGGACAACGGCTCGACCGACGGGACGGCCGAGCTGCTGCGCGAGGAGTTCCCCGAGGTGGCGCTGCTGGAGCTCGGGGAGAACCTCGGCTTCGGCCGGGCGCTGAACCGTGCCGTCGAGGGACACCCGGCGGACCCGGTGATCCTGCTCAACAACGACGTCGAGTGCGAGCCGCGCTTCGTCGAGGCGCTGTTGGGTGCGGCAGCCGAGGGGGCAGAGTGCGTAGCGGGCGTCCTCGTCCAGGAAGCCGCGCCCGGACTGATCGACTCCGCCGGCGTCGTCGCCGACAGCACCCTGATGGGCTTCGACTACCTGCATGGAGAGCCGCTGGCTGCGGCTGAACAGGCGGCTGACCCGCTCGGACCGACCGGGGGCGCCGCCCTCTACCGCCTCGACGCCTTCCGCGCCGCCGGCGGTTTCGACGAGCGCATCTTCCTCTACTACGAGGACCTCGATCTGGCCCTGCGCCTGCACGCTGCCGGCGCCCGCTGCCGCCTCGCAGCCGGGGCACGCGCCGTCCACGCCTACTCGGCCAGCCTCGGGGCGGGAAGCGGCGACAAGTACGCCCGCACCGGCTGGAGCCGCGCCTACATGCTGCGCCGCTACGGCGTGATGACCCATCCCCGGCGAGCGCTGCGGGCGTTCGCTGCCGAGGCGGCGATCTGCGCCGGGCAACTGCTCGCCGACCGCACCGCGAGGGGAATCGGCGGGCGCCTGCGTGGCTGGACCGACGCCGCCGGCCTGGAGCGATGCCCGCTCGACGAGGGTGCCCTGCTCGACATCTCGCTGCGCGAGGCGCTGCAGATACGGCAGCGGCGGCGAGCCTAAGTCGAGGAGCCGAGCGGCACGTCGGCGGGCCGGTACGCGAGGGTGTCGTGCTCCTCGAGGCAGACCTTGTAGCCGTGGGCGATTAGCCGGTCGATGCAGGCCTCATGCTGGTCGCGCGTCAAGTGGAGGTGCTCGAAGCGCACGATGGACGGGACGAAACGCTCGAGGTCGAGTATCCGAATGAGCTCGTGGTCGTAGCCCTCGACGTCGATCTGAAGCAGGTCGATGTGGTCGGCCTCGACTTCACCAAGGAGATCGTTGAGGGCCACGCACTCGATTTCCTCGCTGCGCAGGAGAGAGTCGAGGCCAGGCACGAAACGACGGTGCGAGAGGAGCGTCTCGCGATCGAATGAAGCGAGCATCCCCGCATCACGGGGCACACCCGGTCCGTCGGCAACCGTGTAGAAGGGCCGGACCTCGTTGCGGACACCGACCGCGATCCGGCGAAACTCGAGGCCATCGACCCCCTTGTAGTTCTCGACCAGCTCGGAGAAGAAGGAAGGCTGAGGCTCGACCAACAGGCCACGCCAGCGGCGGGCCTGGACCCAGGCAAAGAGTGGGTCGTAGCGTCGGCCGTCGAAGGCGCCGATCTGCACGAAGAAGATGTCATCCGCGAGCGTGGCCCGCCTGGCGAGAGCGTAGTCGAGGGTCATTCGCAGCTCCGCCTCGGGGTGGCGCAGCAACGGCCGGGGTAGTCGCTCGAGGCGAAGTCCGCGTGCTGCCAGGGCCCGCCGCCCCAGACCGGCGAGACGGTCGGTCAACTTCTCCTCCGCGTCTCGATCCGCCATCAGCGCACTGGCCTGGACGATTTCGATACACGGCTACGGGCGGCGCCCAACGCGCGCCGCAGCAGCCGCCTCGGGGTAATGGCCGCGAGGGCGGCTAGCTCGGCCTCGGTCACGTCGGCGCGGGAGCGCTGCACATCGACCTCAGCCCCAAGCTGAGCGCGCAGCTCCTCTAGCTGAGTCTCACGGAAGGCGTCAAGGTCGGCTATCTGACTGTCGTGCCAAAGTCGCTGCTCTTCGAGTCGCTCGTCGACGCCGTCCGTCGCGAAGCGATCGAAGGCCAACAGGCACTCCCAGAGGTCGCGACGCTCGCGCGGGGTCAGGTCAGCATCGGCGAAGAACTCGTCGATCAGGTGTTTCCGCTGGCGAAATGTCGTCGCCGGGTCGGCGGTGAGCACCTGCAGGCGTCCTCCGGCGTGGGTCCGGTAGTAGAAGAGGGGCTGAGGCAGGACCTCGACCTCGAGACCACGGAGGGTCATCTTGACGAAGGTCTCCCAATCCTCATGGGGGGACCAGTGATGCCCCTCGAACCCCCCAACGGAGCGCAGCGACTCGGTGCGGAAGAGGGCACAGGTGTCGCCATACACGTTCTCCAGGCAGGCTGAAAGCCGGGGGCCGCCTGTAGGCGAGTAGCGAAAGACGAACTCACCGGCCTCGATGTCGGCGTCCTCGACGAAAGCCAGGTTGTGGCAAGTCGTGGCGGCGCGAGAGGGATTCCGCTCCATCGCCTCCACAAACCGCTCGATCAAATGGGGCGTCGCGATGTTGTCGGAGTCGAAGGGCAGAAAATAAGTGCCGGCGGCCCGCTCGAGGCAGTGGTTGCGGGCGGCGCCGGGCCCAGCGTTCTCTTGCCGCAGAAAGGTCCAGTCGGGGTAACGCGTCTCCTGTTCTGCAAACACCCGGCGTGCCGCTTCCGAGGTCGAGCCGTCGTCGATGACGATGACCTCGTCGGCGGAGCGGGTCTGTGCAGCCAACGAGGCGAGCGCGCCAGGCAGGAACCGCTCGTGGTTGTAGTGCGACACCGCGACAGTCACGGTTGCCGGCCCGGTGGCCCGCTCGATCCGCGGCTGCGAGCGCCCCAAAAGCTCACGGTAGGTCGCCTCGACCCGGTCGTTCCAGAGCTCCGAGTCGCAAGCTGTGGCGACCTCGGCCCGTAACTCGATCTCCTTGGCGCCCGACGCGCTCAAACGCCTGACCAGAACCTCGCATAGCCCTTCCGCAGTCGGCTCGAAGAGCCACCGCTCGCGAGCCTCGGCGTGGTCGACGACCTCCGGGATTACCCCGGTGCGTGCGGCGATGAACGGGATGCGGTTGATGACGCACTCGGCAACGGTAAAACCGAAGGTCTCGCTGAGGGACGGGATCACTGCGAGCCGGTTCCCCTCACGCAGCACCGCCAGGGCACCCTCGCGGTCGAGCTCGCCGTCGATGCGGTGCGGACGTTTGCCAAGCCGCTCGGCGATCAGCTCGCTGGCAGGGCGCCCGTCGATCGGGGTGTCCTTGCCGAGGAACAACGCCGGCATGTCCGGCTCGACGGCATCGAGCGCGTCGAGGAAGAGCTGCAACCCCTTGCGACGTTCGAGCCGCCCGAAGAACACGAGCTCGCAGATCTCCGGCACTTGCTTAGCCAGCCCCGGCTCGGGATCGGGGTAGGGGTAGGCGACGGCGGCGTCGTCGCGGACCTCCCAGTCCACCCCGCGCGAGTAGTCGAGCATGTAGCGCGAGGGGCTGAGCTGGACGTCGGCGCGCTCGAACGAGTAGCGCTCGCAGAATTCCACCTTCAGATCGCGCGGGGCGGAGCGCAACCGCAGATTGCCCTCCCGCTGCCACTGCGTCGTGCTGTGCAGCTTCACGGCAAGGGGGAGGTCCAGCAGCGCATCGCCGGCGGCCTTCGCCTGGATCGGCCTCAGGCCCAGCGCGCGCCAGTCGGGGAACTCGACGAGGTCGAACCGGTGCTCGGCATGCAGCGCTTCCAGCGCCGCCAAGACGTGCTCACTGAGGACCAGCGTGTCGGCGTCGCCGCCGAAATGGCGAATTCCAGTCCCCGGTGGCGCGGGGTGGTCCTCGAGCCTGGTGAACGCAATCCCCTCCCGGGCCATTGCCGCGGGCGCCTCTCGCAGTCGCTCCTCGTCCTCCACCAGGCCGCAGAAGAGGACGTGAACCCCCCAGCCGCGGCGAGCGAGCAGCCTGCTCATCAGCCAGAAGTAAGTGCCGATCCCGCTGTTTCGGTCTACACCCGCAAAGTCGGCGGTCACGAGGCAGATAGTCCCCGGTTGCATGTCCGAGTCTGCTTTCTCGACCTCGGGGCCGTCGGGAGGCATCCGGATCACCCTAGCCACTGGCGAGCTTTCGAGACGTCGCCGCCACCCCGCAAACGGCGACGGTCGCGGAGCAGGGCCGGCAGCCAACGCAGAGCGCCGAGCTTGCCGCGCAAGGTGGCGAGAAAGCGGCGCTCGCGGACGGCTCGGAGCAACGAACCGACCTCGACCGCCGCGACCCTTGGCGCTGCGCTCGCGGGCATGAACTTGACCTGGGTGGCGAGTCGGTTACGAGCGACGAGCCTCGCGTTGTCGGCGCCGGGGCGAGCGAAGCCGACCATCCAGGAAGCGTTGCCAACGTGCCATACGACCGCCTCTGGCGCGCACTCGAAGCGCCAGCCGGCGATCCGTGCCCGCACGTTCAGGTCGACGTCCTCGTAGAAGGAGAAGTAGCGCTCGTCGTAGCCGCCGAGGTCGGTGAACAGCTCGCGCCGCAGCAGGCAGGCAGCACCGCAAACGCCGAAAACCTCACGCGGCTCCAGAGGGCCGGGACGCTGCAACTCCCCGGCCCCCTGCTCGATCGCCCTTCCATCCTTGGTCAGAGCCTGCCCGACGCTGTACAGGCGAGCCGCCTCGACCGAGCGAGGCGCGGCGGAATCGTCGTCGAGCTGGAGGATGCGCGGCTGGACGCCACCAAGCTGCGGGTCAGCCTGCAGCGAATCGAGCAGCGCCCGGATGCATCCCCGCTCGAGCACCGTGTCGGCGTTCAGCACCAGGATCACCGGCGCCGACGTTTGTGCCACACCAAGATTGACCGCCGCGGCGAATCCGATGTTCTCCGGCAACGACACGCATGGCACGCCCTCGCGCTCCAGGAAGGGGAGCGAGCCGTCGCTGGAGCCGTTGTCGACCACCATCATCTCCATCGCGATGCCTTGGCCGGCAAGCGACTCAAGGCAGGCGGGAAGGAAGCCGATCGTGTTCCAGCTCGGGATCACAACGGCGACGGGGGGGGCATCGTTCACGGCGGGAAAGCCTGACAGCTGCTCGCGCCAGGGGGCGCAACCATTACCGTTCCGACGCCGATGCCAGCCGACAACGTCAGCAGCGCCGTGCAAGCCGAGCCCCCCCGCCAACCGGCGAACGACGCCCCGGTGGCGGTCGAGGCCCGGGGGCTGGAAAAGAGCTTCCGCATCCCCACCCACCGCGTCGACTCGCTCAAAGAGCGGCTCGTGCGGCCATTTGCCAGCCGCGACTACCGGGAGCTGCGGGCCCTCGACGGCATCTCCTTCGAGATCCACCAAGGCGAGTTCTTCGGCATTGTCGGCCGCAACGGCTCTGGCAAGAGCACCCTGCTCAAGCTGTTGGCGAGCATCTATCGGGCTGACGCGGGCTCGATCCGGATGGCCGGCCGCCTGGCCCCCTTCATCGAGCTTGGCGTCGGCTTCAACGTCGAGCTGACCGCGCGGGAGAACGTGGTCCTGAACGGGGTAATGATGGGGCTGACGCCGCAGGAGACCCGCAACCGACTCGACGCCGTGATCGAGTTCGCGGAACTCGATGACTTCATCGACCTGAAGCTGAAGAACTACTCCTCGGGAATGCTCGTCCGGCTCGCCTTTTCGCTGATGCTGGAGGTTGACGCCGACGTCCTCCTGATTGACGAGGTGCTGGCGGTCGGCGATGCAGCCTTCCAGCAGAAGTGCGCCGACGCCTTTCGCGAGATGAAAGCCGCGGGCAAGACGATCGTCCTCGTCACTCACGAGATGGCAACGGTCGAGGAGTACTGCCACCGGGCGATGCTGATCGACGGCGGACAGATCCAACACATCGGCGACCCAGCCGAGGTCGGCAGGCGATACGTGCGGCTGAACTTCGAGCGGGGAAACGAAAGTGGCGGCGGGATGACCTCCGACGGTGGCGACGAGGTGCGGCTGCTCGACGCCTGGATCGAGGATGCTGCGGGCGCTCGCCTCGGCAACGTCGAACACGGGCAGGCGATCCGCCTCCGGCTCGAGCTGGAAGTCCTCCGGGACGTGCCCGGGCTGGGCGTCGGGTTCATCATCGCCAACGCCGACGGCGTCGGGGTCTTCCAGTTCGGCACCGAAGCGATCAGCGATGAAGGGTCGTTCGAGCTGGCACCAGGGAAACGAGTCACCATCTCCGCTGAGGTTGAGAACCTGCTCTCCTCCGGCCGCTACTTCGTCCACTGCGGCGTCAACAAACTGGGCGGCGGAGTGGCCCTCTACGTACACAACGCCGTCGACTTTGTCGTCTACGGAGGCGAACAACATTCCCGCGGTGTCGTCACCCTGCCACACGAGATCGAGGCGGTCGTCAGGGGCCCGGAGGGCGAATGAGCGCCGAGCCCACGACGACGACGCTGCGCGAGGTTCGTGGCCCGGCCGCGCTTGGTGGCGGCTCCCGCCGCTTCTTCGACCTTCTCTGGCTGATGTCGGTGACCGAGTTCAAGCGCGTCTACTTCGGCACCGTTCTCGGCTACGTCTGGTCGCTCGTGCGGCCGCTGCTGCTGTTCGGGGTGCTGCTGTTCGTCTTCACCAAGGTCTTCAAAGTCGGCGCCAACCTCCCGTTTTACCCCGTGCTGCTCCTGCTCGGAATCGTCCTCTACACCTTCTTTCAGGAAGCGACGCTGAACTCGGTCACCTCGGTGGTCGCGCAGGAGGGCGTCGTCCGCAAGACCCAGTTCCCGCGCTTGGTGATCCCGCTTGCGGTCGTCCTCACCGCCGCTTTCAACCTCTCGCTGAACCTGATCGTGGTCTTCGCCTTCGTCCTCGCCTGGGGGGTCGACCCAGCCTGGACCTGGCTGCTGCTGCCGATCCCGCTGGCACTGATATTCGTCTTCGCGGGATCCGTGAGCATGGCGCTCTCGGTCCTCTACGTGCGCTTCCGCGACGTCCTGATCATCTGGACCGTGGTCGCCCAGGTCCTGCTCTACGCAACCCCGATCCTCTACCCGATCGAATATGTCCCGGAGTCCTACCGGCAGCTGATCTTCCTCAACCCGCTGGCACCGATCTTCGAGCAGGTTCGAGTCTGGACGATCGAACCAGACGCCCCCACCGCAGTCGACGTCGTCGGAGTAGCCGGGTTGATTCCGGCCGCCGCGATCTTCGTCGGCGTCTGCGTCTTCGCCGTCTGGATCTTCAACCGCGACGCCCCGCGGATCGCCGAGGAGCTATAGGACTCCCCGAAGCGGGCTACTTGGGGCCGTCAGTGAGTTCGTAGGTCCGAAGGATGAAGCGGCCTAGAAGGGGCACCGCGAACGAATACTTTCCCAGCCGGTTCTTGTAGATCATCCCGCGCTCAGCGAGACCGGCAAGCATCTGATTGGCGTGGCTGGGCGAAAACGCCTTGGGCAAAAGAAGCTTCGCCCGCTCGGTGAGTTCGAGAATCGTGAATTCCTCATCGGGATGGTCGAGGTTCGCCACGACCCAGAGCAGTTCACGCTGCCGATCGGTGATCTTGGCCCAGCGTCCGGCGAAGAAATCGGCATCGAGCTTGTGCTGGATCGCCTCAATCGGGACGGATTTTGCCTCTTCGTCGGCGTGCTGGCGGATGAAGACGTCGTAGACCTCCCGGCAGATGAACTGGATGAAGTACGGATAGCCGGCAGACTCGTGAATGATGACCTCGACGGAGCGCGGAGAAAGATTTACTGGACACTCCGCCACCTCGATCGGTTTGATGATTGCTTCGCGGCTCTCGTCCTCAGTCAGCCTGGTCAAGGTCATGACCCGGAACATGCGCTCGGCATAGGTCCGAGCGTCGACAAGTTTGGGGAACAGGGTTGGAAGACCAGCCAAAACGAGCATGAAGGGAATTCCCTTCTTCTGAATTGACTGAAACACGTCAAGGAGAACCGACAAAGGGAATTGATCCTTGCTTGCGTGATCGGAGAGGTTCTGGGCCTCGTCATAGGCGAAGATCACCTTGAACTCACCCTGTTGGCGCAACCGCTCCCACGCGAATTCAAGCGTCGCCTTGATCTTGTCGGAGGTCAGGCCCGGCGTCCCTGAGTAGACCGCCGCCAGCACCGAATGAGACAGCGGCACCTCTCGAGGCTCACTTGGAGCGCTAAAGCCGATCAGCTGCGGCTCTGGCTCCAAAACAGTCGCCGAAGACGTGATCAGCGCAAGATCTGCGAGCAAGCGTTCCGCTAGCGCGGTCTCGCTGATGCTCGCTGACTCGGAGAGGTCGGCGGTGGCCCACAGCCAGCCGCGCTGATGCGCCCGAGGCTTGAAGGTCTCCAGAAGCACAGTCTTGCCGACTCCACGGAGCCCCGTCAGAACGAGGTTCTCGAGGATCTCGTCTTGCTCCAGCAACCGGTCGAATTCGTCGTATTCACGCTCGCGTCCGGCCAAGTAGGGCGGCATGTGTCCCGCTCCCGGCCGGTATGGATTCTTGAACTCAGGCGGCGAATTCACAGTCCCTTAGCCTCTTCACTAAATTAAGCTTTAGATCTAAATTTAGCAAGAGGACTAACGGATTGGCAATAGCTCGATTCGTCTACGCACAGACGCGCACGCGCTGCTCCGCCTCCACCTGGAGGCGCCAGGGACGCGATATGGCGTCGGGCGGGATCCTCAGGAGCGCCGTCGATCCGCCTGGACCGTCGATCGAAACCGGGTATTCGCCCGTCGCGAAGCGGCGCAGCCCGAGCGAGGCTTTTGGGCCGGGAGCGACTTCGATCCTGGTCAGGCCGGGTGCGAGCCGCAAGTTGGATGCTGCTGCGGAACCAGAGATGCTTGTGCAGTCGCCTCCACGCTGCTGCCGGGTACCTGTGAGAGTCCAAGTCGCAAGCGGCAGCGCCGCTGCGAGGACGACGTCCGCCTGCCGCCGCCCCAGCTCCGGAGCACGGGCCAGCTCCGCGGGCGTGTAGGCGGGTGAGCCGTGTTCTGAGACCGCCGCCAGGTACGGGCCCGAGGTGACGTTGATCAGCGAGACCGTGCCGGCCAGCTCTGGGGTGAGCCAGAACTTGGGGTCGACGCTGCGGCTGGCGATCTCGATCGCTGCGAGGTCGGTGCGCGCCAGGATGCTCTGCTCTTCCAGCCTGTCCCGGCCTTCGACCAGCGGCACCAGGTTCAAGGCGGCAGCTGCCGTCACAACCGCGCCCGCCGCAAGCAGCGCACGCTTGCCGATCTTGACTCCCGCCAGCAGGTTGGCGAGCACGAGGAAGACGAAGATGGCGCCGACGTGCATGTAGCGGCTCGCCCAGGGAGCGCGGCCCGGCAGGTCGTTGATTCCCGCGAGGCCCCAGAAAGCGAGGGTGGCGGCGAGCACCGCCCAGAGGCCCGGTGCCGGTTTCGGGATCGAGAGGCGCCAGCCGGCATCCGATCGCCGCCGGGCCAAGTAGAGGACGAGCCCCAAGAGGGCGAGGAGGACCAGCAGACCCAGGTAGGGGCGCTGCTGGCTCTCGATTCCACCCGCCAGCGCTCGCAGGCCGAGGATCGAAGCCAGCGACGACGCGATTCCCTCGGCGACGAAAATCGGCGCGTGGAGGACGCTGTGGAGCGAGACGGCGCTTTTCGCCTCCCGCCCGTAGGCGATGTACCAAGTCCCGTAGAAGAGGAGTGGAACACAGGGGACATAGGCTCGCGCCCAGCCGCGGTCGCGTCGCCGCTGCAGCAGGTCGACCAGGGCCGCGACCACGAAGGGAATGCCGAGGCTGGAGAAGCCGATCGCCACCACGAGAAGCACGCAGGCGACCGCGTCACCGCGGCGGTCGTCGCGATCCAGTACCAGCAACGCCCCCAACCCGGCCAGGACGGAGCCTGCCAGGGAGATCTCGAACGGCCACAGCAAAACCTCCCATGCGGGTCCGAGGAAGAGCAGGACCACCGCCGCGAAGAGGGCAGGCCAGGGGCCGATCAGCCGCCGCACATATGCGAACAACAGGACCGCGGTACCCCCCAGCATTACCGTCAGCACGATCCGTTCGTCGAGGTCTGACTCCATGCCAAACAGCGCCAGCAGCAGCTTCTGGATCGCGACCGGGATCACGCTGATGTGCTCGTTGTGGGGTCGCAGGAAGTCGCCCGCCGAGGTGCCGCGCCGCTCCAGCAAGAAGGCCCACGAATCCTGGAAATAGGTCAGGTCCCTGCCGAGCCAGAGCAGCAGCGCGGTCGACACGACCAGCGCCAAGCCCAGCAGGGCGATCGGTGGATTGCGCCTCAGCCACGCCACGGGCGGGCGAGTGTAGTTGCCTACCGGCAGACCCTCACGGCCTGCTCAGCATCCACACGCAGGTACCAGGGGAGCGCAGCGGTGTCGCGCGGGATTGTGATCAACGTGGTCGATGCGCCCGGTGCGCCTTCGGTTGGGACGGGGAATCCGGCGGCGGCGAAGCGACGCAGGCTGAACGACGCGGGGCGGCCAGGCGCGACTTCGATCCGGGTGACGCCGGGGCCGAGGCGCACACCTCGAGCCGCGCCCCCGTCGGCAACGGTCAGGCAGCGCCCCTCGGGATTGGGCTTGGCGCCGACGTAGGTTTCGGTCGAGATCGGCAGCGCTTGGGAGAGGACGATGTCGGCCTGGCGGCGGCCGACAGCGGGAGCCGCGAGCAACTCGTTGGGGCTGTAGGCGGGAGAGCCGTACTCGCGCTCGGCTTCCAGGTACTTGCCGGCCTGAATATCGATCAGCGACGGGGTGCCTGCCACCTCTGGGGTCAAGGCGAAGTTCGGATCCACGCTGCGACGGGCGATCTCGATCGCCGCGAGGTCGGCCTTGGTGAGGACGGTCTGGTTGTCCAGCCAGCGGCTGCCGTCGCGCAGAAAGACGAGGTTGGAGGCGACCGCGGCGAGCGTCACCGCCCCCGCGACCAGCAGGGCCACCCTGCCGATCCTCACCCCTCGCAGCAGCTCGGCCGCCAGCAGGAGGACGAAGATGCCGCCCGCGTACATGTACCTGCCGGTGGTCGGCTCGCGGCCGGGGA
>DATNGU010000241.1:0-6461 GCA_035605775.1 Solirubrobacterales bacterium
CCGGCCACCGGCGCATGTTCGTGATCGGCGTCATCATCTTCGCCACCGCCTCGGCGCTGTGCGGAGCGACCCGCGACGGCCGAGGCGTAACCCGGCCCGGTAGGTTTTGAGCCATGAAGCTGCTCGCCTTCAGTGACCTGCACCGAGACCTGGGTCAGGCGGCTAAGCTGGTCGAGATGTCAGCCGAGGCTGACGTGGTGATCGGGGCCGGCGATTTCGCCTCGGTTCACGAGGGCCTTGGGGAGACGATCGGTGCTTTGGCGGCGATCGAGACGCCAACCGTGCTGGTTCCCGGCAATAACGAGACCGAGGACGCCCTGCGCGAGGCCAGCGCCAGCTGGGGCGCCGCCACCGTTCTGCACGGCAGCGGCGTGACGATCGAGGGCACTGAGTTCTACGGCCTCGGCGCCGGCATACCGGTAACCCCCTGGGAGTGGAGCTTCGACCTCGATGACGAGGCGGCAGCCGAGAAACTAGCGCCCTGCCCACAGGGGGCGATCCTCGTCCTCCATTCACCGCCACAAGGCCACTGCGACGCCAACGGCGGCGGCGACCACTTCGGCAGTGCGGCCCTGCTCAGGGCGATCGAAGAGAAGCGCCCCCGCCTCGCGGTCTGCGGCCACATCCACGAGTCCTGGGGCTGCCAGAGCCGGATTGGCGATGACACGCCGGTCCACAACCTCGGCCCCACCGGCACCTGGCTACAGGTTTAGTCTGCGCCCCTCGCGCAGTGCTGCCATATGTTCGACGCGCTTGCGAATGAGTGCGTCGGTGCCGATGTCTTGACGATGCCTAATTGGGCACTCTTTTTGGAGGGACAGCACGGCTTGCTCGGCCTCCACCTCAGCCTCGCTAAGCGAGTTGCCTATGCCGACGAAGGCACCCGTGCGTGAAGACGTCATGTAGACGTCGTTGCCTTCCTGCTTACAAGCAGCCCAATACCAAGCGACCCGATCTTTCTCCAAGAGTTCCGGCGAAGCATCGAGTTTGGTGTCGGGCGACTTGCTCGGATATTTCTCCGGCACGACGTACTTGCAGACAGTCGCTTTGTGTTGGAAAGACCACGAAACATCGCCAAGGGTTCCCGCGGCAACGGCAGCACAGAGCTCGACGAAGTCGGCATCGAGAATCGGCAGCACGTTCATCGCCTCCGGGTCCCCAAAGCGGGCGTTGTACTCGATCAGACGAATGCCGTCGTCGGTCGCGATAAAGCCTCCGTAGAGCACTCCTTTATAAGGACGCCCCGTCTCACGACCGAGTGCCTCAATGACCTTCTCGCTGATCGTATGCGCCTGCAGAACATCAGCATCACTGAGAAAGGGGAGTGAGAAATCCGCGCATGAATAGGAGCCCATCCCTCCCGTGTTTGGTCCCTCATCGTCAATGAACGCCCGCTTGTGATCCTGCACCAGCGGGCAGTGGAGCACCGACTCGCCATCCGTGATCGTCTGCAGGCTGAACTCCTCGCCCTCGAGTCGTTCCTCAATCTGAACCCTGGGATGGGTGTCGAGCACCTCAGTCGCATAGTCGAGTGCCTCCTCAATCGTGTGCAGGTGCTCGCCAAAAACCTTCACGCCCTTACCCGCGGTAAGACCATCTGGCTTGACCACGAATGAAACGAGCTCGTCCATATAGCTCCGCAAGGCATCGGTGGTCTCAAACGTCCGATATGCCGGATTGCCGGGAATGTCGTATTTGTCCAACAACCAGCGCGCCCATGACTTGCTCCACTCAATTGACGCGAGATCTTTGGGAGGACCGAAAGCGGGAATGCCCAACTCCTCAAGACAGTCGACATAGCCAGCGGCCAGAGGCTCCTCAGGTCCGACAATGACGAGGTCCGGAGCGATCTCACGAGTCGCATTAGCGAGCCATGAGATATCGATCAACGAACCGATGCGGACTTCCTCGCACTTCTTGCGAAGACCGGGAATCATGAACTCCGAAAGCGCAAAAAGTTCGGGCTTGGAAGGACTGACCTTGGCGGCTGCGGCAATCGCATCGGTGCGAGCGTCCTTGCCCACAAGAAGGACTCGACTACATGTATTCCGGCTCATATAAGTACGAAGTTAGAAGCTCGGCCAGACGGGTTTTCGCGCCTGGCAGGAGAATGACTGACTGCCGAGAACAGGGACGGAGAATAGGGAATAGAACGCGCGCATGAACACATGCCCGTGGTAATTCCCTTAAGGGTTGAAACTCACGGCGGCGATGCCTGGGCCACTCATTTGTGGACACCTTTGGGAACGCATAGATTCTTAGTCCGCGAGAAGGAACGCGCCCGACAGGATTCGAACCTGTGACCTTCGGTTTCGTAGACCGACGCTCTATCCAACTGAGCTACGGGCGCGGGTCGAGGCTTGATGGCCTCTTCTGGGGGATTCTATGGGGCGCGGCTCGGACCTGTTGCCGCGATCAGCGACCTTGAAACTTGGCTTGGCCAGGGCCCTTCTCAAGAAAGGTCTTGACGGCTCGCTGCAGGTCCTCGGTGGCAAAGAGGTCTCCCGCGTCTCTGCGGACCGCCTCGTCGGCCGCCGGAATGCCACCTTCGCGGTAGCGGCGCAGGATGTGCTTGGTCATCGCGTGGGCTTTGGTCGGTCCGGCTGCCAACGCGGCGGCGTAGGCACGGGCCTCTTGGTCAAAGCCATCGTCCTCGAGGAGACGGCTGACGACGCCCCAACGCTCCATCTCCTCGGCGCCGAAGAGGTCGCCGCTGATGACGAAGTGGCGGGCACGACCGCTGCCCGCCCGCTCAGCAAGGCGCTGGGTGCCACCCATCGAGGGAGTGAGACCGACAACCTTCTCGACCAGCCCAAACTGGGCTGAGCGCGCGGCGAGGATCAGGTCGCAGCCCAGAGCCAGCTCGAAGGCGGCGGTGAGGGTGAGGGCATGGGCGGCAAAGATGACCGGCAGGGGGAGTGCTTCGACCCGCTCGACCGTCCCGATCAGCTCGTCCCAGAGTCGGCTGGCTTGCTCCGGCGTGAGGCCATCGAACTCGTGCACGTCGACTCCGCCGGAGACGGCGCGACCCTCGGCGCGGAAGAGCAGCGCCCGCGGTGGATCGGCCTCGATCGCACCGACGGCAGACTGCAAGTCTTCGAGCAGCTGCCGGTTGAAGAGGTTGCGCGGCGGGTTGTCGAACGTCGCGACCGCCAAGCCCGACTCGTCGCGGTCGAACCGGACGAGAGACATCTAAACGGCGGCCGGCTTGTTCAGCCGCACGTGCCAGTGCACCGTAGCTGTGGCCACCAGGAGGCCGGACGCGTCCACCATCTCGACCTCACAGGGGAACTCGACCTTGCCCTCAGCCTCGAGGGTGGCGAGCGCATCCGCCGCCGGCACCCCCAGCTTCGCGTTCGCGTCGATCGGGCCCTTGGCGATTTTCTTGTAGGAGATCTCCGCGCTGCGGGCAAGCGGCGTCACCTCGCCCATGCGCTCGGCGAAAGCGCCGACGAAGGCGGCCCCGGATGCCGTCTCGGCGACGGTGAAGAGGGCGCCGGCGTGCTGGGAGCCGACGTGGTTGGTCAGCTCGAGGCGCTCGGGCAGGCGGACGACCGCCTCGCCCTCCCCCACGCTGGTTATCTCCAGCCCGAGGTGCCCGGCGAAGGGCACCGCCTGAGTCATCCCCTGCGCTATCGCGTCGAAGTCGGTCACTGGGCGCGCAGCCTACCTGTCAGGGGACCCGGTGCACCTCAAACAAGTTCGTTCCAAGCTCCTGATTTGGTAGGCCGGCGGTGATCGCAATCAGATCGCCCGACTCGGCGACGCCGTGGCGGAGCGCCAGAGCGGCGCAGTCGTCAAGCAGGCCGCGAACCTCCGTGTCGTGCTCGTTGAGCACCGCCGTGACACCGAAGAGCAGACCGAGGCGGCGCACCGTCTCGATCCGCGGCGAGATCGCCAGCACCGGCACCTTCGGCCGGTGGGCGGAGACGAGGCGAGCGGTGCGGCCGCTGAAAGTCGGTACGACCATCGCCGCCAAGTTGAGCCGGTAGACGGCGCCGACCGCGCTCTGGGCGACTGAGTCGGCTACGTCCTGGGTTGCCTGATCGGTGCGGCTAAACAGCCACTCCCCATAGGGAAGGTCAGGCTCGGTAGCGCGGGCGATCTGGTCCATGACCCGTACCGCCTCAACTGGGTGGTGACCAACCGCGGTCTCCTCCGAGAGCATTACCGCGTCGGTGCCATCGAAGATCGCGTTGGCGACGTCGGTCACCTCGGCCCGGGTCGGGCGACGCTCGGTCACCATCGAGGCGAGCATCTGCGTCGCCGTGATCGCTGGCTTGGAACGCTGGCCGGCAGCCCGGATCAACCGCTTCTGGACGACCGGCACCTGCGCCAACGGCAACTCGATCCCCAAGTCGCCGCGCGCCACCATGATCCCGCCGCTTGCCGCGCGAACGATCTCCTCCGCGTCCTCGGCCGCCTGCTGCTTCTCAATCTTGGCGATTAGCGGGATGTCGGAATCGAGCGATCGCAACCGCTCCATAACCGGCTCCAGATCCGCCGCCGAGGAGACGAAGGACATCGCAAGCAGATCGACCCCCTCCTCGACCGCGAACTCAACCCAGCCGAGGTCACCATCGGTCGCGGCACGCGCCTTGGCGCCGGGGATGTTCATCCCCTTGTGGGAGGAGAGCGTGCCCCCCACCTCGACCTCGCAATCGACGCCGCCGTCCTCGGGCTCCCGCACGCGCAGGCGGATCGCCCCGTCGGCCAGATAGACCAGTTCGTCCTCGCGCAGCGAGGAAACGCCCGGCCAATCGACCGGGATCGTCTCCTTGTCCCCCTCGACCTCCTTTGGGGTCAGCTGCACGTGCATCCCGGTCTCCAGCTCGGCGACGTCGTCGCGCAACTGACCGATCCGCAGCTTCGGCCCCGGCAGGTCGCCGAGCACGGCCACCTCGCGCCCGACCCGCTCCGCGGCGGCCCGGATCGACTCGATCGTACGGCCGTGACGGCCACGGTCAGCATGGGAGAAATTGAGCCGGAAAATGTCCGCCCCAGCCTCGATCAATCCAGCCAAAACATCGTCGTTCCAGCTGGCGGGGCCGACGGTTGCGATGATCTTGGTTCGCCTGCCGTGCATACGTCACATGACTCTAGAGGCTGCATAATGTGACATCGATCTGTGTAACATTGCTCCCATGACCCCGCTTGCCGAAGCCGCCGCGGCACCACAGGCCGTAGTTGCTAACAGCCTGGTCGGCGAGGCGCCACCCTCCCCCGCCGGCCCGATCGACCCCGGCGAGGCGGCCGCCCTGCCAGAACCGCCGGTGGTGCAGCAGCGACCCCGGCTGCAGATGCTCCGCTTCAACCAACGCCAGATCGAGTTCGTCTTCCGCGCCCGGCGAGAGCTCGGCGAGGTCTTCCGGATGCACGGCACGATTCCCGGCGCCGGCCCGGTGATCACTAGCCACCCCGATCACGTGCGCTCGCTCTTCACCGCCAAGCCCGAACAGGCGCCGTCGCTGACCGGCGAGTCGCCGCTGCTACCGGTAGTCGGCCCCAACTCGGTCCTCACCGCGATCGGCCCCCGCCACATGCGCCAACGCAAATTGCTGCTGCCGCCCTTCCACGGCGAGGCGATCGAGCAGTACACGCAGATGATCGCCGACGCCGCCGAGCGCGAGATCGACCGCTGGCCGGTCGGAAGCCCCTTCGCCCTGGCGCCGCGCATGCAGGCGATCACGCTCGACGTGATTATGGCCGGCATCTTCGGCATCGAGGGCAAGCCGGACCGCGGCACGGCAGAGCACTGGCTGCGCCAGATGACCAAGCGTGTGGTCGCTGCCTCGACCTGGCCCATGGCGCAGCTCGTCGAACTGATGAACCTCAACCGCGAGGAGCCGGTCGGGCCGATGAAGATGGGTCTGGACATGCTCGACCGTGCGACCTACGCGGTGATCGAGCGCCGCCGCCGTGCCGAGGACCTCGACGACCGGCGCGACATCCTCTCCTTGCTGCTGCAGGCCAAGACTGAGGACGGCGAGGCACTAAGCGACAAAGAAGTGCGCGACGAGCTGCTGACCCTGGTCCTCGCGGGACACGAGACGACGGCGAACTCTTTGGCCTGGACCTGGGAGCGACTGGTCCGCAATCCCGCCGCCCACGATGCCCTGCTCGACGCCGTCCGCGGCGAGGACGACCCCGCCGAGCAGATCGAGGCGACGATCGTCGAGGCAATGCGCTCGCGGCCGGTGATTCCGATCATCGGCCGCCGGGTGAAGCTGCCCTGGCGCCTCGGCCCCTACGGGGTGCCGCCCGATACGCCGGTGACGATGAGCATCCTGCTCATCCACCATCGCGAAGATCTCTATCCCGAGCCCTTCGAGTTTCGCCCGGAGCGCTGGCTCGATCGCAAACCGGGTACCTACGAGTGGATCCCGTTCGGAGGCGGCATTCGGCGCTGCCTCGGTGCGGCGCTGGCAATGGCCGAGCAACGCGTCGTGCTGGAGACGATG
>DATNGU010000242.1:0-2261 GCA_035605775.1 Solirubrobacterales bacterium
CCTTGTCGCGCTCATCCGCGTGCTCTCGGTGACGTGCACTGGCGTCGCGAAAGACGAGCGCACTGGCGAGGCCCTGCCGGGTTACAAAGCGAATGCCGAGGTGATGGAGGTCATCAAAGGCGACGTAGCCAAAGGCGATGATGTCAGCATCACCTTCCACGCAGTTCCGACCCACATACTCGGGCCATGGACCGTCTATTATTATCCGGGCGAGATGGTGTTTACCCATCTCGTCAAGGACGGCGATGGCTACACCACGACCTGGTGGAACGGACGCGGCAAGCTCGTCAACAAGGCTGTCATCACCGATCTGCCGACCAAGGCCGGCGAGGCAGTCGAGGTCCCACGCCGCACCAGCCACCCTGGCAATTGACGATGGTCCGGCAAGCTGCCAAGGAAGTCCTATGAACAGACCCTTCAAGCTGCTCGGTCTTGCACTTCTCGCGAGCGGCATTGCCACCGCGGCGCTCGCCGTGCCTGCGCCGTTGTCCGAGCAGGAGCTGACGGACAAGAGCGACCTCGTGGCCCTGGTCCGGGTGCTGTCGGTGACCTGCACGACCATCACCAAGGATGCGCAGACCGGTGAAGATCTTCCCGGCTATCTCGCCAAGCTCGAGGTGAAGGAAGTCAAGAAAGGCGACGTCAAGCCCGGCGAGTCGGTGCTGGTCACCTGGCGCGCGGTGCCGAAGAGCATCGATGGCCCGTGGACCGTCTACTACTACCCCGGCGAGGTGGTGTGGACTCATCTCACTAAGCGGAGCAACGGCGCGACCTACGCGTCAACCTGGCTGAATGCCAAGAGCGAGATCGTGACGAGCCCCGACTCTAAGGAGCTGCCGACCGAGCCAGGCGAGACGGTGACGCCGCCTCTGCAGCAAAAGCCGCAAACGCCACTATAAGATCAGGCGGCCGCCGATGAAGCGGTGATACCGTCAAGCCAGTCGTTGAACAGGCGGTGGCCTGCTTGATTGGCGGCGGGCGCGAAGCGCGCGGCGTCTGCGCGCATTTTGGCAAGATCAGCCTTGGAATTGGCAAGCTCGAGCGTGTGGCCGATCAGCCAGCGCTCCATATCCCTCTGCGGCAGCTCCACGTGGAATTGCAGCGCGAGCACTTTGGGACCGTAGGCGAAGGCCTGGTTCGGCGTGATCTTGGTCGAGGCTAGTCGCGTCGTGCCAAGCGGCAGGTCGAACGTGTCACCATGCCAATTCAGCACTCTGACGCCCTCGATGGCGCCGAGCGGTGACGCCCTGCCCTCCTTGGTTAGCGTCATCTCGTCCCAGCCGAGCTCCTTTTGAAGGTTCGGATAGACGCGGGCGCCGAACACGGCAGCGAGCGCCTGAGAGCCAAGACAGATACCGATCGTCGGCACACCCTTCTTCACCGCCGTCTCGATCGTTGCGAGCTCCTGCTTCAGGAATGGGTAGCGGTCGACCTCGTAGATGCCGATCGGTCCTCCAAGCACGACGAGCAGGTCGGCGGACTTTGCCGGACTGAGATCGTCAACGCCAGCTTCGAGGTAGTTGAGCGCGAAGCCACGGTGCTCGAGCACGCCTGCAAGGGTGCCGGCATCCTCAAACGCGATGTGACGAATGGCGACGGCGTTTTTCATGATGCGTCCCTCAGAGGCTCCCCGCAGTACCGCATTTTGTGCCTGCAGGTTGAATTCTATTTGACGATTAGCGACGTCTAATCGACAGTTTGCGACATAGGGATTGGCGTGCCTACACGGCTATTGCCACCCCCTGACGGCGTGGATCGCCCGCGCCATCCATGCCTCCCTTGGGATCTCGTCGCGCGGCATGCACGCCGCCGAAGAACAGGTTGCGCGCGGGCCAAGCGTGGGCTTTTTCGCCAAGCGCAAGCAGATCCGCTTGCATCGTCTCGGGCAGGCCCGGCTCGAAGCTCGTCTTGCCGTCACGCTCGACATGAAGGCGCGGCGCTTCCACAGCGTCTTCCAGACTCATGCGGTGATCGAGCAGGTTGACCGCGACCTGAAGGATCGCCGTCCTGATGCGGTTCGAGCCGCCGGTGCCGAGCGCCGTCACCGCTCCGTCAGGCTCGAGAATGACGGTCGGTGCCATCATCGAGGAGAGCCGTGTCCCTTCGCGCCAGCCATCGAGGCCGCCCGCCGATAAGTCCTCCTCGCCCAGCATGTTGTTCAGCATGAAGCCGAAATTGCCGACGATGTAGCCGTTGCCCTCGCCGTTGGAGAGGCTGACCGCGGCGGCATTTCCTTCTTCGTCGATGACGCTCACATGAGT
>DATNGU010000243.1:0-4942 GCA_035605775.1 Solirubrobacterales bacterium
ATGCCAATTAGCAGAGCTCCGAGGGTCCTCGGAAGCCAGCGCGCGACAAAGTGGTATTCGCACGGTGTTCGCACCGAACGCTAGCCGTCGCCAAGGGGTCAGCCCGCTCTAGACCTCCGGCGTGACAGGCCGGTCATTTGACCAGGATGTTGGCGCCGCCGAGTTCCTGCTGCACGCGCTGGGCAGCGGTTCGGCCTCGTCCCTCCTGAGCGATTGGGCAAGTGCCCCGTCATTCAGTCCTGCCTCTCGCCCGTCGGAGAACGGCTTCCCGGATGCGAGCGGCCGCCGGCGCTCTACCGCATCGGTCGCCGCGCGGCCAGCCGGATCTTGGCTGTCATTTCCTGGTGCGACGGCTTTCGTACGCCCACATGGCGATCTCGACTCGGTTGCGGGCATTGAGCTTGCGCATGAGGCTGGCGAGGTGCGTTTTGACGGTGCTGAGGCTGATGTGCAGCTCGTCGGCGATCTCGTGGTTGGTCCACCCATGGGCCACGGGGATGAGGACCTCCTCTTCCCGGCTCGTGAGCGGTTCCCGGGGCTGAGCCAGCGGCTGCCCCGGATGGGTGTCGGCGAAGGCGGCGAGCAGGCGCGCGGTGATGCTCGGTGCGATGAGTGCGTCGCCGTGGGCGGCGGCGTGGATCGCCTGGGTGAGCAGTTCGGGGCCGGCGTTCTTGAGCAGGAAACCGCGGGCGCCCGCCTTCAGGGCGCCGTAGACGTATCCGTCGAGGTCGAAGGTGGTTATGACGACGACTGCCAGAGGGTCGTCGACCTCGGGGCCGGCGAGCTGGCGGGTGGCCTCGATGCCGTCCACCTCGGGCATGCGGATATCGAACAGGCACACGTCCGGCCTCAGCCGGCGGGCGAGTGCCACCGCTTCGCGGCCGTTGGCCGCTTCCCCGACGACTTCGATGCCGGGCTGGGCGTCGAGGATCATGGTGAGCCCTGTCCGCACGATCTCTTGGTCGTCGGCGATGAGTACGCGGATGGTCATCTCGCGCCGCCCTTCGGCAGCAATGCGTCGACCGTCCAGCCCCTGTGTGGATTAGGGCCTGCCCGAAGGGAGCCCCCGAGCAGGGTCGCTCGCTCGGTCATGCCGACGAGGCCATACGCTGAGGGCCTGGGTGCCGGCGTCCTTCCATCACCGTCGTCGGAGACCGTCAGTCGCACCTGTTCACCCTCGTCTGTGACGTGGACGGTGATCCGGGTCGCATGAGGGGCATGCCGGATCGCGTTCGTGACCGATTCCTGGGCAAGCCGGTAGAGCGCTCTTCCGACGGACCGGGGGAGATCGGCGAAATCGCCTGAGAGCTGCACGTCAACACGCGGCCAGCCATCGACTTGGCGGGCCAGCCGCTCGATGTCGCCGACACCCGGTTGCGGAGCGAAGTCGGGCTCCGCCCCGTCGCGCAGGCCGCCGACCATGGCGCGCATCTCCTCGAGCGTCCGCGAGGCCGCCTCCTCGATGGTCGCGAGCACGGCCAGAGCACGGGCGGGGTCCGATGCCGCCAGGGCACGGCCTGCCTGAGCCTGGACGGCGATCGCCGAGACGTGGTGGCCGACGGAATCGTGGAGCTCGCGGGCGAGCTCGTTGCGCTGACGGAGCCTTACCTGCTCGACGTCGCGGACGCGTACGGTGGCCTGGAAACGGATCGCCGCACCGAACGCGGCGGAGGACAGGAAGAACCCGTAGTCGGCCACCATCTCGCCAGCGCCGGTTGGATCGGCGATGTGCGTGGTGACGAGCCAGGCCAGGATGACGCCCAGGCCGATCACGGCTTCGCGACCTGAGCCCCAACGAAACAGCGCGTAGGGCAGCACGAGCGACGCCGCGATGGTCGACAGGGCCGTCCCGTCAACCGCGAGGATCCTGGCGACGTCGAACGCGATCAGCGTGCCGAAGGCGACTGCGACAGCGGTCAGGGGATGGGTGCGTCGCCAGAGCAAGGAGACGGCGACGACGAGGCTGACGGTGAGCACGAGCGGGCGCGACGCGATGTTGGCTTCCGGCCAGGTCGCCCACCATGGGTCCTCGCGAAGCATCGTCTCCAGGACCGACCACGCCGCGAGGACGGCGAGGAGCGCCCAGTCCCGCCACACCCGGACGGGGGGATCCTGAGGCCTGGATTCGGCCCAGAGCGCTCGGAGAGCTTCTCGCACCAGTCCCACAGCGTAGGAGAACCAGCACTGTTCCGGATCGGCCGAAAGAACGAAACGCGCGCCGTCCTCGCGGCCAGTTCAACTCGAGCCTGCCGACCGATGTGCCCGCCGGCCGACGCCGTCATCGTGGTGTCAATGCCGATCAACGCCTCCAGCCGCCGCCCCGCGCGCACCACGATGCAGGCGATCGTCCAGCACGCTTACGGGTCGACCGACGTCCTGCGACACCAAGACGTCGACACCCGGGCGGTGCGAGGTGCGCGCCCGCATGCACGCAGCCTCCATCGACCAAGAAGACTGGTTCGTCACCACCGGCCGCCCACAACGGGTAGGGGCACTCATCGGCGAGCGCGCGGCGACCTGCCGCTCTTCGGCGAGGTCGGCGAACTTCCGAACCTCCTCCCGGGCGAGCACCGCGGCCTCCTCGGCTGTTTTGAACGAGACGGTCTTCTCCTGGAAGGCGAAACCGTTGAGGTAGGCGTCGAGCACACAGTAGGCCTGGATCGTCACCTCGCCCAAATGCACGAGAACCTGAAGGAGACCCCATGAACGCGCTCACCCGTTTCGTGCTCGACCACAAGCGACTCGTGCTCGGGTTCTGGCTCGCCGTGACGATCGCCGCCTTTGCTGCGATCGGACCGGCAGGCAGCTCGTTGTCACAGCAGTTCGACATCCCCGGACGGGAGGGCTTCGAAACGAACAAGGAGCTCGCCGAGATCTACGGCGCCGGCGGCGACGTCGCGCCGATCGTGCCCGTGGTGACGCTCGCGGAGGGGAAGACGGTCGATTCGCCGGGCGTGCGGGCGGAGCTTGCTGAGGCGCTGGCGAAGGTAGAGGCGGCGCTGCCAGAGTCGACCAGCGCCTCGTTTGCCTCGACCGGCGACCGGGCGTTCGTCTCCGACGATGGCCGAACCACCTTCGCGCTCGTCTACATCCCGGCCAAGGGCGGCGTCGACCCGGGGCTGGAGGAGGCCCGTTCGGCGCAGGCCGCGCTCGACGGCGTCACCGTCGGCGGATCCCCGGTCGAGGTGACCGGGCTCGACGCGCTCCGGGCCTCCGCCGGGGATATCCAGGGGGCTGGCGCCGGCGTCGTGCTGGGGACGCTGCTGGCGGCGCTGGGCGCGCTGCTCGTCCTCGCCTTCGTCTTCCGCTCGTTCATGGCTCTTGTGCCGCTCTTGATGGCGCTGGTTGCGATCCCCACGACGTTCCTGCTGGTCTGGCCGCTCGCGAGCGTGACCGACGTCTCGGTGATCGTCCAGTTCCTCGTCGGGCTGATCGGGCTCGGGATTGCGATCGACTACGCGCTCCTCGTCGTCGTCCGCTGGCGCGAGGAACGGCAGCAGCCGGGCGTCTCCAACGAGATGGCGGTGCGGAAAGCGATGCAGCACGCCGGTACCGCCGTCGTCTTCAGCGGTACGACCGTGGCGATCTCGTTGCTCGCGCTGCTCGCGCTGCCCGTGCCGTTCATGCGCAGCATCGGCGTCGCCGGGCTGATGATCGCGCTGGTCAGTGTCGCGGTGGCTGTCACGTTGCTGCCGGTCGTGTTGGCGACGATCGGGCCACGGGTCGACTGGCCGCGGAACCGACGCGACGCGCAGGCGAGTCGCGGCTGGTCTGCCTGGGCGCGTCTGATCGTGCGCTACCGCTGGCCCGCAGCCGTCACCTCGACCGCCGTGCTGGTGGCGCTGGTGGTAGCGGCTGCGAATATCCAGCTCGGGAACCCACTCGCCGCGTCGCTCTCGAAGGAGGGACCTGCTCGCTCGGGCCTCGAGAATCTGGAGGACTCCGGGATCGGCACTGGGCCGCTCTCGCCCTTCGACGCGCTCGTTCGCTCAGGCGACCCCGGCGCTGTCGCGCAGGCATTCGCACAGGTCGACGGTGTCCGCAGCGCCGCAGCGCCGGTCGAGTGGCGGCGAGACGGGACGGCGATCGTCGTTGTGTTCCCGACTGCGGATGGGAACTCGCCGGCGGGCCGAGAGACGCTCGAGCGCCTGCGCGCAGACGCGGAGGCGCTACCGGCCGAGGTGACGATCGGTGGGGAGGCGGCGCAGGGCGCGGACTTCCTCGAGGCCGTCTACGGCAGTTTCCCGTTGATGGTCGCGCTGATCTCGATCCTCACCTTCATTCTGCTCGCGCGCGCGTTCCGCTCGCTGGTCCTGCCGCTGAAGGCCGTCCTCCTGAACCTGCTCTCCGTCGCAGCCGCCTGGGGGCTGATCGTGCTCGTCTACCAGAAGGGCTTCGGCTCCGAAACGATCTGGGGGATCGAGGCGACGCAGGCGATCAACGTCGAGCTGCCGGTCGTCATCTTCGCCTTCCTGTTCGGCATCTCGATGGACTATGAGGTCTTCATCATCAGCCGGATGCGGGAGGCGTACGACCGCACCGGCTCCACCGAAACCGCCATCGTCGAGGGGATCGGACGCACCGGCCGCCTCGTCACGAGCGCCGCGCTGATCCTCTTCCTCGCGTTCGTTGCCTTCGCACTCCAGCCCGGCACTGAGGTCAAGATCTTCGCCACTGCGCTCGGCGCCGGCATCCTGATCGACGCCACCATCATCCGCGGCGTCCTCGCGCCGGCCGCCGTCGCGCTCTTCGGCCGCTGGAACTGGTGGCTGCCGGACTGGGCCGCACGCCTCCTCCGCGTCGAGCCGTCGCCCATGCAGCCGGAGGAGACTCCCCCGTCCGTTCCGCAGCCGAGTAGGGTTTGAGCCGTGTCGAAACAAGCCCTAGGTAACGCGCTCGCCGGAATCTTGTTCCTGATCATCGCGGTTTTCGATTTCACCCG
>DATNGU010000244.1:0-3152 GCA_035605775.1 Solirubrobacterales bacterium
TTCGCGTTGGCCAGCGCCTGGCGGATCACCCGTTCCTGCGAGGGGCCGTTGGGGGCGGTGAGGCCGTTGGAGGCGCCGTCCTGGTTGACCGCGCTGCCGCGGATCGTCGCCAAGACCGGGTGGCCGTTGCGCTCGGCGTCGGAGAGACGCTCCAGCGCCAGCACCCCGACCCCCTCTGACCAGCCGGAGCCGTCGGCGGCGTCGGCGAAGGACTTGCAGCGCCCGTCAGGAGCGAGGCCACGCTGCTGGGAGAACTCGATGAAGGCCGACGGCGTGGATAGGACCGTCACGCCACCCGCGAGGGCCAGCGAGCACTCGCCGCCGCGCAGCGCCTGCGAGGCCAGGTGCATCGCGACCAGCGAGGAGGAGCAAGCGGTGTCGATCGAGATCGCCGGGCCCTCCAGACCGAGGGTGTAGGCGATGCGGCCGGAGATGATGCTCGAGGTCATCCCGGCGGAGACCCCCTGTTTCTCGCTGCCGTAGTCCTGGTACATCACCCCGGCGAACACGCCCGCCGGCTCGCCGCGCAGCGTGGCGGGGTCGACACCGGCATCCTCCAGGGCCGCCCAGCAGGCTTCCAGCAGCAACCGCTGCTGCGGGTCGGTCGCCAGCGCCTCGCGCGGGCTGATGCCGAAGAACTCCGCGTCGAACTCCGCTGCATCCGGGAGGAAGCCCCCTTCGCGCGCATAGCTGGTGCCGGGGTGGTCGGGGTCGGGGTGGTAGAGGCGCTCTAGGTCCCAGCCACGGTCGGCGGGGAAGTCGGCGACCGCGTCGGCTCCGCCGGCGACCAGATCCCACAGCTCTTGCGGGGAGCCCACCTCGCCCGGGTAGCGGCAGGCCATGCCGACGATCGCGATCGGCTCTTCGGAGGCTTGGGAGCGAACCACGGCCCTCCGCTCGGCTCCACTTGCCGATGCCTCCTCCAGCAGGTATCCCGTCAGGGCCTTCGCGGAGGGGTAGTCGAAGACCAGCGTCGCCGGCAACCGCAGGCCGGTGAGAGCGCCGAGGCGGTTGCGCAACTCGACCGCGGCAAGCGAGTCGAAGCCGAGGTCTTTGAACGCCCTCTCGGGGTCGATCTCAGCGGCGGAGCTGTGTCCCAGGACCGCGGCGGCCTCGCCTCGCACAAGCTCCAGGACGTATCCCTTGCGCTCCGCCTCGGGCATGGACGCGAGCTTGGCCCCCAGCGAGCCCTTGGACGCGGCGCGGCGGCGCTTGGGCAGGCGGACGAGCCCGCTGAGGATCGGTGGCAGCATGCCAGCCGAAGCCATTGCCCCAAGCCCGGCGCGATCGAGGGGAGCGGCCAGCGCCAACGGCTCCCCGACGGTGAGGGCGGCATCGAGCAGTGCCAGCCCTCGCTCGTTCGACATTGCCGCGATGCCGCTGCGTCCCAGCCGAGCCTTGTCGACCTCTCCAAGGTGAGAGGTCATGCCGCTCGCCTCCTCCCAGAAGCCCCAGGCGATCGAGGTGGCGGGGAGTCCCTCGGAGCGACGCTGGGCGGCAAGCGAATCGAGGAAGACGTTGGCGGCGGCGTAGTTGGCCTGACCGGGATTGCCGAGGACGCCTGAGATCGAGGAGAAGAGGAGGAACCGGGAGATGTCCAGGCCGGCGGTCAGCTCGTGCAGGTGCCAGGCGGCGTCGACCTTGGGGGCGAAGACGCGCTCGACCTGCTCCGGGGCCATCGCTTCGATCGTGCCGTCGGCGAGCGCCCCGGCGGAGTGGACGACCGCGCCCAGCGGATGCTGCGCGGGGATGGAATCGATCAGGGCGGCGAGTTGGCCGCGATCGGCGACGTCGCAGGCCTCTATCCGCACCTCGGCGCCGAGCCCCTCCAACTCCGCCTGAAGCTCGGCTGCTCCCTCCGCCTCCCTGCCGCTCCTGCTGACCAGCAGCAGGTGGCGGAGGTCGTGCTCTGCGGCCAGGTGGCGAGTGACGAGGGCGCCGAGGGCGCCGGTGGCGCCGGTGATCAGGACGGTGGAGTCGGGGTCGAGGCTCGGCGCCGGCTCTTCGCTTTCCTGCGGCGCCGCCTGCAGCGGGATCGCCCGCGGCGCCAGCGCCTCACCTTCGCGCAGGGCGATCTGGGTCTCCCCTTCGAGCCCCAGCGCTGCAGGCAGGGCCTCCACAGATGCCTCGCTGCCGTCGCTGTCGACGAGGACGAAGCGGCCGGGGTGCTCTGCCTGGGCGGAGCGCAGCAGCCCCCAGATCGGTGCGACGGCCAGGTCGGGTGACTCGCCCTCCCTGGCGGCGACGGCGCCCCGGGTTACGAGGACGAGACGGGAGTCGGCGGGACGCTCCTGCGAGAGCCAGTCCTGGACCAGCTCCAGGGCGGCCTTGGTGCTGGTGCCGGCAGCCTCGGCGAGATCCGTGGAGCTGTCCGGGGATGGCTCGAAGTGGACGACCTCATCCGCCTCGGCGCCGTCTTCGAGGACAACCGGGTCGGCGAAATCGACCTTCTGCCACTCCAGCCCCAGCAGCCCGTCCAGGGCGAGCCCCTTGCCCTGCAGCTGGGCGGGATCCATCGGGCGCAGGCGCAGCGAGCCGACCTCGGCGAGCACCATGCCGCTCTGGTCGGCGAGGGTGAGCGACATCTCCCCCTCGCCGAGCGTCGCCTTCACCCGCAGCTCGGTGGCGCCGACGACGGGCAGGAAAACGTTGGCCCAGGCGAAGGGCAGTCGTGGGCCCTCCTCCAAGCCGGAGGCCACGAACGCCGTGTGCAGAGCCGCGTCCAGCAGCGCCGGGTGGATGCCGAAGCGCCTGGCCGCCTCGACCTGCTCCCCTGGCAGGGAGACCTCGGCGAAGACCGTCTCCCCTTCTCGCCAGGCGGCGGTCAGTCCCTGAAAGGCCGGCCCATACTCGAAGCCGGTCTCGGCGAGGCGGTCGTAGAGGTGCTCGACCTCTACCGGCTCCGCTCCCTCGGGGGGCCAGGCGGCGAGTGGCTCGGGGACGGGCGTGGCTCCGTCGGAAAGCGCCCCCTCGGCGTGTAGGGACCACTCCCCCTCGGCGCCTGCATCGGGACGGGAATGAACGGAGACCTCGCGACGGCCCTCTTCGTCTGCCGCCCCGACCGAGACCTGCAGGGCGACCGCCCCCTGCTCGGGCAGGATCAGCGGGGCTTGAAGCGTCAGCTCCTCCAAGAGCTCGGCACCGACCTCCGA
>DATNGU010000245.1:0-10532 GCA_035605775.1 Solirubrobacterales bacterium
AGCTCCGCGGCACCTTCACGGGCGTCGCCGTCAAAGCCCCCGGCTTCGGCGACCGCCGCAAGCGGATGCTCGAGGACATCGCGATCCTCACCGGCGGCGAGGTGATCACCGAGGAGATGGGCCTGAAACTGGAGAACACCCAGCTGGCTCAGCTCGGCAAGGCGCGTCGCGTCGTCGTCGCCAAAGACAACACGACGATCATCGACGGTGCCGGTGAGGGCGAGGACATCAAAGGCCGGATCAACCAGATCAAAAACGAGGTCGAGAACACCGACTCCGACTTCGACCGCGAGAAGCTCCAGGAGCGCCTGGCGAAGCTCGCCGGCGGCGTCGCCGTGGTCAAGGTCGGCGCCGCCACCGAGACCGAGATGAAGGAGAAAAAGCACCGCGTCGAGGACGCCCTGCAGGCGACCCGGGCGGCGCTCGAGGAGGGTGTTGTGCCGGGCGGTGGCGTCGCGCTGCTGAACGCGCAGAGCGACCTCGATCCCGACAAGCTCGACGAGCCCGACGAGGCGACCGGTGCCCGGATCGTCCATCGCTCGCTGGAGGAGCCGGTCCGTCAGATCGCCGAGAACTCCGGTCTGGAGGGTTCGGTCGTCGTCAACAAGGTCCGCGACCTGAAGGCCGGCGAAGGTCTCAACGCGGCAAACGGCGAGTACGGCGACCTGATAAAGGCCGGCGTCATCGACCCGACGATGGTGACCCGGTCGGCGTTGCAGAACGCCGCCTCGATCGCCAAGAACATCCTCGTCACCGAGGCGATCATCGCCGAGCCGCCCGAGAAGGACGGCGCCGGTGGCGGTATGCCCGGTGGCGGCATGCCGGACATGGGCGGGATGATGTAACCACGCCTGCCCAGGCGTATCCTCGCCCTAACAGGCGAGTGGCTTTGCGAGGGGCCCGGGAGACCGGGCCCCTCATCGTTTACTGACTTGCCGGAACCGGTTCGGGTTCGGGCGTCGGGGGCGCAGGCGGCGTCGGGGGCGGCGTCGGTTTTTTGATCTTGGGAGGCGGCGGGGGGAGGGGCGGCAGGGTGCCGGCGTTGTATTCGGCGTACTGGAGGAAGGTCGCGCGGCGGATCTTCAAGCGCAGGGTGTTGGTCGTGCGCGGGTAGAGGCCGAGCTGGTAGGGGTTTTCGGTCTCGCCGAAGCCGCGGTAGTAGACGAACATCCGCACCCGCGGGCGTTTCACAACCCAGCTGACGAGCTGTTTGGCGAAGCGGGGTTCGTCCTCCCCGTAGACCGCCCACTCGGCGATCGCTATTGGCTTGCGCTGCCACTGTTTGCCCGCCATGAAGCGATTGAGGTCTTTCCAGACGGGATACTGCGAGTAGAAGTCGGTGCCGGCCCAGTCGACCCAACGCGAACCCGGCCAGTAATTGCCGGGGAAGTTGCCTTTCACGCGGGGAGAGCCGCCCGGCAGGGGGCTCCAGATGATGCTCACCGGCGCCGCCGGCAGGCTGGTCGGAGGCGGCCCTTTAGTGCGGTTGACCGGTGGCAGGCCGATTTCGGCCAGGGTCGCGTTGATTCCTTCGAGGCTGTTGCCGCCACGCACGATCGCTGCGATCCGGCGGAAAGCCTGCTTGTACCAGCCGGTCGTGTGTTCGCCGCCTTTCTGAGTGCCGTCGCAATTGACCGCCGACCAGGCGTTGAGGCAGCGGTTGGGCTCGCCCAGCGGCCTGATGTAGGTAGGCAGGCCGCGCTCGGAGAAGAAGGCATTCAGCTGCAGCAGGTAGTTGTCGCCACCGCCGAGCGCGATCTGCTGCGGGGTGATCGTCTCGGCCAGGGTCTGGTCGTCGATGGTCGAGATGTGCACGATCGGCCGCGTGCCGGTTTCGCGCCAACGTTCGTAGGCTGCATTGAGGCTGTTCCCCCAGGGGTGGAAGGTCTCCAGCAGCGCCGGATGCTTGCCGCCGAGCAGTTCGGTGAACTCGTTGAACTCCGCCGTCGTGCCGCGGTCGCTGACGCCCCAGAAAACATTCGGCTTGGGGGGGACAAGGGTGATCGCCGAGGCCGGAGTCGTCGCCAGCGCTGCAGCCGTCGCCGCCAGCGCGGCAATCTTGATCAGGGTCGCTCTAGGTTTCCGCCAGGACATCGCCCATCCTTCGCGGCGCAACGCCCAGCTCCTCGGCGTCAGCCGTCCCACGCGCGCTCGTCATCGCTATCTCCATTAGCTCTGCCTCCTCCCAGGTAGCGAACACGGCCTCGCCGAAAACGGAGCGGAGGCCGATCAATCCGGCTCGGATCAGGGGCAGGGGCATATGGACCAGCGGCCGGGGGCGGCCGGCGACGCGGCTGACCAGGTCGGACATCTCGTCGTAGCTGAGCGTCTCCGGGCCGGCCAGCTCGTAGCGGTCGCGTCCCTCGCGGCCGAGGGCGGCAACGACGCAGCGGGCGGCGTCGTCGGCCCAGATCGGCTGGAAACGAGCCCGCCCGTTGCCCGACACCGGCAGAACGGGAAGGAAGGAGAAGCGGCGCAGCAGGGTTACCCAGGGGTCGCTGCGGTCATAGACGATCGAGGGCGCGAAGACCGTCGTCTGCAGCGGTGAAGAAGCGATTGCCTGCTCGGCCAGCCACTTGGCGCGGAAGAAACGGGTGCGTTGGGCCGCGGCGGCGTTGAGGGCGCTGAAGAAGGCGAAGCGCTGCACCTCGCTGCGCTCTGCGGCGCGCAGCAGCCGCACCGTCGCCAGGCCGTTCAACTCCTCGATCCGATGCGGTGGCTGGTCGCGGATCGTCGCGGCGAGGTGGATCACCGTGTCGACCCCGCGCAGCGCCTGCCGCACCAAATAGGGGTCCGACATCTCGCCCAGGTCGCCGAGGGCGATCTGCACGTCGACTCGGTGCGCACCCAGTCGCCGTGGCTCGCGCACCAGGCAACGCACGTCCTCGCCGCGCTCGAGCAGCAGCGGCAGCAGCCGCGATCCAACGCTTCCCGTGGCTCCAGTCAGCAGCAGCATCGCGAAGCGATGCTAGTGATGACGCTTTTTCGGCTTGGGCTTGGGCGCTTTTTCGGCTTGGGCTTGGGGCCGAGGGTGAGATTGACCTTGCCGTTGGCCAGAACTCGACTTCGGCGTCGTCGCGAGCGTCCACCCGCTCGGCGTGGTCGGCACCCGGAGCCACTCGACGATCACTCGCTCTTCGGAGAAGACAGGCGGGACGTCGGCGGTGCGCCTGGCGGAGCGCTCACCTCACTTCGGCGGCGAGCGTCACGGGAGCGCTGAGGAGCAATGCCCAGGCATGCAGTCTTAGTTGCGAAACCGCCCCCGCGCACGCGCGAACCACATCCGCCCCCATCGGAATCCCTAAAATGTGCGCCCGCGCTTTCTTGGCGGGAGCATCGAGCCCCCGCCCACCGAAAAGACGACTCAGGAGATAAGCCCCGAATGACCTACGTCATCGCCGAGCCGTGCATAGGGACCAAGGACAACTCGTGTGTCGAGGTCTGTCCGGTGGACTGCATCCACCCAACCCCCGACGAGCCCGACTACGACTCGGTCGAGATGCTCTACATCGACCCCGACGAGTGCATCGACTGCGATGCCTGCGTCGAGGCCTGCCCGGTCGATGCCTGCTTTGCCGAGGATCAGCTCCCGGCCGAGTGGGCCAAATACGCCGAGATCAACGCCGACTACTACAAGAGCAAATCGGCTGCCTGAGGCGGGGGGACACCGCACCTGCCGGTTTGCCGCATCTAGCGGTGCGCTGCGGCGCGGGTGAAGCTCATCTTCGCGCCGGACTGGCCTTCCAAGGCAACCTCGATTGAGGAGATCCGCAAGCGGACGGGGACCTCGCCGATGAGCCCCGAGGAATTTGACCGACATTTCGGATCACTGCCCACCGACGGCGAGGGATAGGCAGCTGTGAGCGCGGGCGCGGGTCCGCGCTTTGAAGTCCGGGTGGTCGATGAGGTGCTTGCGGAGGATCTTGCCCGCTGCACATCCGGTCAGTGGGTGGGTCCTATCCGGTGACGAGGAAGCCACGAAGCCAGCCCTCGTCCTGGTTGCAGTAGGCGAGCGCCCCCAGCACGACCGTGGAAGCCGAGCGTCTACGGGATTGCGCATCGCCGGATCAACAGCTAACCGGCGCTGGCGCCCATCCGGACGGCCCGAACAATCGATACAAGAGCAAGAGGGCGGCCTGAGGCTTACTGTCTGCACAGTTGGCTAATTCTGGGATCAGGCCGAGGGGTCGACGAGTTTCACTCGCGCTGGCTTGAAGTCCCGCTGGTTCAGCGTGACGAGCGCCAGATCGTGGGTAAGGGCGCTGGCGGCGATCAGGCTGTCTTTGATCGACATCGGCTGGCCACGGCGGCGCAGATCGGCCAGGAGTTGCGCCCAGCGCAGCCCGACGGCCGAGTCCCAGGCGAGGCATTTGATCCGGCCGATCCCCTGCTCAAACCACTGCTCCAGCTTCGCGCGCCGCGCGCCGCGCGCGAGAAGCAGGATGCCGAAGCGAACCTCGCCGAGGACAATCGGATCGACGACGATCGAGCGCTCGTTGCGGCGCAGCCACTCGACCACATTGGGATCGGGATCGGGCTTGGTCGCCTCGGAGAGGACGTTCGCGTCGACTAGATGCTTCACAGCGTGTCGGTCGACTCGGAGTCGATCGCGACGAAATAGCCCTTCTGTGGGCAGGCGAGCAACCACTCAACCAAGCCTTCGTTGGGCGATGGGGCCACCCTTCGCAGCCGGTATTCGTCGGCGTCGAGGCGCTCGACCTCAAACTCCTGCCCGGGCGAAATACCGTCACGCTGGCGGAGCTCAGCCGGGAGCACGATCTGGCCCTTGGTGGATACCGTCGTTCTCATGATCGGTAAGATAGCATCTTACGGACTGGGCACCAAGTTCATCTACTCGGGTCGGGCCGCGCAATTGATGCAAGAGCAAGAGCGCGGCGTAGCGCTGATCCCAGCTTCGAAAGGGCCGCCTGGAGCGGCCCTTTTCATGCCCCGCTCTGGACCACGGGGAGGGGAGTGCCACCGATGGGCGGCGGCTCGGCGGCGGCGGGGACCGCCTGCAGCACCGGCAGCTCCTGCGGGGTGGAGGCGATGATGCCGCGGGCGGCCTGACGGATCGCTTGCGAGGCCGGTGAGTCGGGTTTTGCGGTGACGAGTGGGGTGCCGTCGTCGGCATGCTCGCGGAGCGCCTCGGAGAGCGGCACCTTGCCGAGTAGCGGCAGGTCGAGCTCGTCGGCGAGCAACTGACCACCGCCCTCGCCGAAGATCGTGAAGCGCTCACCGTCCGGCGTGGTGAAGCCGGACATGTTCTCGATCACGCCGAGCAGCTCGAGGTCGAACTTGAGCGCCATATCGGCGGCCCGTTTTGCCACCGTCTGCGCGGCCGGCTGCGGCGTCGTGACGATCGCGAACTTGGCCTGCGGGAGGAGCTGGGAGAGCGTCATCGAGACGTCGCCGGTCCCGGGCGGAAGGTCGAGCAGCAGGTACTCCAGCTCGCCCCAGGCGACGTCCTCGAGGAACTGCTGGATCGCCTTGTGGAGCATCGGACCGCGCCATACGACTGCCGAGTTCTCCTCGACGAAGAAGCCGATCGACATCACCTTCACTCCACCCGCGGCTTCAAGCGGCAAGATCTTGCGCTCGCCATTGACCTCCGGTTTGCGATTGACCCCGAGCATGCGCGGGATCGAGTAGCCGTATACGTCGCAGTCGAGGGCGCCCGCGGCGTGGCCTTCTGCGCTCAGTGCTGCCGCCAGGTTGGCGGTCATCGTCGACTTGCCGACGCCGCCCTTGCCGGAGGCGACGCAGATCACGTTCTTGACCTGGGCCAACGCGCCCTCGGGCAGCTTGCCGCGACCGAGCGTCTGTTGCAGGCTGCCTTTCTCCTCGTCGGAGAGGACGTCGAAGCCGACCGCAACCGCGGTCACCCCGTCCAGCTCGGACACCTGCTGCGCGACGGCCTGTTCGAAGTGGGAGCGGATCGGGCAGCCGGCGGTAGTCAGCGAGACGACCACCTCGATTCTGCCGTCGTCCTTGATCTCGATCGAGCGGACCATTCCAAGCTCGACGATCGAGCGGCGCAGCTCCGGGTCGATGACGGCGCGGAGCTTCTCGGTGATCTGGTCTTCGGTCGGGAGCGGCATCGCGGCCATTTTCGCAGAGGTGCTCGTCCGGCATGGTGCCGACCCTTTTCTGGATATCCGTCCGTGAGGGGGAGAGAAGCCCGCGCTGCCCCCTTGGCCTTCCACGCACAGGCAAACGAGAGGGGAGACCGATGTCGGGGACGCGGGGTGGGGTGGGACGGATCATCGCGATGGGGATCGCGCTGGCGCTGGCGCTGCTGCTGCTTGCGGCGCAGGAGGCGACGGCAGGCAAGTACTCGGTCGCTCAGTGTGGTTGGCACCTGGACGCCGATGCCGACTGGGCCGACACGACAGGAGGCACCAAGTTCCGCCCCGACGCCTGGTGCGCGACGCCCCAGGGAGCAGACCCCTTCGACGGAGCCCATATGAAGAGCTTCACCAAGGGTGGCTCGACGGTTTCCGGCACCCGCTTTGCCCGTTGGCGCTGGGTGGCGCCGCCGACGACCGGTATCACCCGGGTCAGCGGCACCTGGTGGCACACGCTGCATGACGGCATGGAGCAGCGGATCGGGGTCGTTGGCTGGAACGGCGATTTCTCACCCTTCGTCAGCGCTGGCGGCACCGACGTGACCCCGCGTGAGTTCGTCGCTGGTTTTTCCTCGCCGCAGCCTGCGATCGAGGACCGCCTCCTCTGTGCCCGCGCCGAGAGCAAGTGGTGCAGCATCGAACCGGACTCGTGGTCGGCGGTGCGGGCGCTGACGATCACCATCGAGGACGGCACCAACCCGGCGGCCGGGGTCAGCGGCGAGTTGGTCGACGGCGGCTGGCAGATCGGCGGTCAGGGCATCGGCTTCTGGGCGAACGATGCCGGTAGCGGCGCCCGTTTCGGCGAGACCCTGCTCGACGGCAACCGCGTCTCGCTCTACGAGTACCCGTGCTCGAAGACGATGATCGGCGGCGAGTGGCAGGGCACCCGGATGCAGCCCTGCTCGACGAACGTCTCCGGCGGCGCCTCCGTCGACACCGCCCGCTTCAGCGACGGCCCGCACAGCCTCGGGCATTGCGCGACCGACTTTGCCGGCAACGTGGCCTGCATCGCCCCGACGACGGTCCTAATCGACAACAGCCCGCCCGCGCACCCTCGCAATCTCGCCCTGGCCGGCGGGGAGGGATGGCGCCGTATCGACAATTTCGACTTCTCCTGGAGCAATCCCGACCAGGGGCCGGCCAGCCCGATCGGGGGCGCCTACTGGCGGATCTTCGGCCCGGCTGGTTTCGACACCGGCGTTCAGCTTGCTACAGGTCGCGACATCTCTTCGCTCACGGACCGCACTTTGCCTCGACCCGGGGTCTATGCACTCCGCATCTGGCTGCGTGACGATGCGGGCAACGCCAACTCGGACTCGGCAGTCGGGATGTTGATGAGGCTGGACGATGTTGTCCCCCGTGTGCTCTTCGACCCCGTGCCCGACGCGACGGCCACGGAGCTGCCCAAGACCGTGAGCGCCGAGATCAGCGACGAGTACTCCGGCCCCGCCGCGGGCAAGGTCCTGTACCGGCGGCTCAACTCCGAACGCTGGGACGAGCTGCGGAGCAAGTTGGAGCCGGGTAAGGAGGCGGGCACGGCGCGCCTGCTCGCCGAAGTTCCAGACAACCTCGCCCCGGGCACCTACGTTTTTCGCGCCGAGGTGGCGGACGTGGCCGGCAACACGGCGTCGACCAGCCGTCGTGCCGATGGCACCGAGATGGCGCTGCGCAAGACGCCGCCGCCGGTCGCGCCGAGCCGGGTGGCGGCGGCGAGCGAACAGGTGCCGCAAGCATTTCGGGCGCCGCGGGCCAAGACCCGTCTTTTCGCGAGGCTGCGCTGGCGCCATCGCCGTGGCCCGCAGGTGACGGTGCCATTCGATGCAGCAGCGGAGGTGTCCGGGCGGCTGCTCAGCGCCGACGGCGCCGGGCTGACAAAGCGCCAGCTGCGCGTGGTTTCCCGGCCGTCGCGTGGAGCACTGACCGGCCGCCGCGTCGACTCGGTGCAGACTGGCCCCCACGGCGGCTTCCGGCTCGAGCTGCCGGCGGGTCCGTCTCGACGGATCACGATCGTCTACCCGGGCGAGCCGGGCCTCTCCAGCGCTCGCCGCCCGGCATTGGCTTTGCGGGTACGCGGAGCTGCGATCCTGAACGTGGCCCCGAGTTCGCTCCGCACCGGCCAGTCGGTGCGGCTCTGGGGACGGGTCCGGGACCGGGGGGCGCCGCTGCCGCGGCGTGGCAAGCTGGTCGCGATCCAGTACTTCGAGTCCGAGGCCCACCGCTGGCGTCCGGTCTTGGTTACTCGCAGCGACCACAGCGGTCGCTTTCGTGCGCGTTATCGCTTTCGCTACATCACCGGCACGGCGAGCATCCGCCTCCGCGCGGTGGCCCTCGCCGAGGAGCGCTGGCCCTATGTCCCCGGCGCCTCCCGACCAGTGACCGTGCGGGTCAGCGGTTGATCCGAAACGATGATCTCGAGAAGCGCGTAGCCGTCGCAAACATGCTGTATAGATTGAATGGCCATGAGGAGCAAGGTCAAGATGGCAGCCGCTGAGGACGCAGCCAAGCTGCTGAAGGCAGCCTGGGGCAATGCCACCCCCGTCGACCCTGTGGCGATTGCCCGTACGGCCGGCCTCCGTGTGCTGGAAGCCGAGCTGGACGAAAAGACTCTTGGCGCCTTGGTGAAGAACCCAGGGGAGGACCCTGTGATCCTGCTCAATCAAAGCGACAGCGACAACCGTAGGCGGTTCACCTGCGCCCATGAGCTCGGGCACTTCGTCAGGCGCTCGGAGGAAGAGGACGAGTATGCGACGGTTGACCTCCGAAACCCTCTTTCGGCAGTGGGCCTGGACCCCGACGAGATCTACGCCAATGAGTTTGCGGCCTCCCTGCTGATGCCGGAAGACGACGTGCGGAGCTTCGCTGAGAAGGGGATGGACGATCTCGAGATGGCCATTCATTTCAAGGTTTCGCGAGAAGCCATGCAGCATCGGTTGAAGAACCTCGACCTCGCTGTCGCAGTAGCTTGAAGAGCAGGTAGATGGCGGACAGTGGGGAATCGCCTGATCCTGACGTGGTCGTAAAGGCCGCGGAGGATGAGGTTCAGGAGGCCCTGCAGACCGGAGCGGTGAGTGAGGCCGCGGGCCTACCCGAGCATCTACAGCACCTCACGGAGCGAAACCAGGCGCAGGAAATCGAGCTGAGGCGCCGATTCGCCGAGCAGGAATACGAACTCAGGCGAACTTACGCAAGGTGGATCATTGTGCTCCTAGGGGCGCAGTTCCTGCTTGCGGACGCAGTGTTTGTGGCCTTTGCCTGGGCTGGCAAGCACTGGGACCTGTCGACTGCCGTCATCGATGCCTGGCTTGCCGCGACGGTCATTCAAGTTGTTGGCATCGTCCTCGTGGTCACCCGCAACTTGTTTCCGGACGGAGACGGTAAGCCGGCCTGGCTCTAAGGGGTATCCTCCGCCGCCATGTCACAGGCGACGCTCCACACCAATGCCGGGGAGATCGTGCTTGAGCTGCACGACTCCGACGCCCCGAAGACGGTCGAGAACTTCCGCAAGCTTGCGGCCGACGGCTTCTACGACGGCCTGGTCTTCCACCGGGTCATCCCCGACTTCATGATCCAGGGGGGTTGTCCTGAGGGGACTGGGCGCGGCGGTCCCGGCTACACCTTCGAGGACGAGATCAACGAGCACAAGATCGTCCGCGGCGCCCTGGCGATGGCCAACGCCGGTCCCGATACCAACGGCTCGCAGTTCTTCATCGTCACGACTGAGGCGGCGCCGTGGCTAGACGGCAAGCACACGGTCTTCGGCCGCGTCACCGACGGCATGGATGCCGTCGTCGCGATCGAGGCGACTGAGACTGACGGCTCCGATGCCCCGGTCGAAGCACAGAAGATCGAGCGCGTCGAGCTCTCGGATTAGGACGAGTCCGCTTCGCCGGAGCGTCTCTCGCGGCGTCGCAGCAGCCCTTCTCCCGGTCGCCAGAGGCTGACCAGGCCGGCGACCAGGGTTACGAGGAATACCTGGCCGAGCATCATCTCCAGTCCCGAGACCATGCGGCCGACCTGCCCGGCCGGGACGAGGTCTCCATAGCCGGTGGTGGTGAGGGTGGTGTAGCTGAAGAAGAGAAAGTCGCTCCCCTTCACCGCCACCCCCTCGCCGAAGAAGTCGCCGCCTTCGATCCGGTCGATGACGCCGTAGGTCCAGGTGAAGAGGATGCCGAGCGCGATATAGACGCTGATCGCGCCGAGGATCGTGCGGAAGGAGACCGTGTCGGAGGTGACGACGCGGCGCAGGACGGCGGCCATCGCAGCCGCCAGCAGGGTGATCTCCAGGAAGGATGCGACGTTGAGCCCGAGCCTTCCCCCGAAGGCCGCCGAGACGACGGCCAACACGATCGCGAGTCCGGCCAGGACCAGTGCCCGCCTGACCATGACCGGATGGGCGTGGGAGCT
>DATNGU010000246.1:0-4434 GCA_035605775.1 Solirubrobacterales bacterium
TTCCTCGACCTCGGCCTCGCCCGCACTCCCGCCGCACGCACCGTGCTCGGCGCCGCGGTGATAGATGACATTCTGGCGCTGATCCTGCTCTCGGTCGCGGTCGCGATGGCGGCCGGCGGTGATGTCGATGCCGGCAACATAGCCATCTCACTCGCACTGGCGATCGGCTTCGTCGCCTTCTTCGCGCTGGGTGGGACGCGACTGCTGCAAAGCCGCCCCCAGCTGCTCGACGCGCCGCGCTTCGCCGACTCGCCGCTGTTGCCGGCGGTGATCCTCTGCCTCGGCCTCGCCGCCTTCTCGGCCCAGATCGGGCTGGCGGCGCTGATCGGCGCATTCCTCGCCGGGATGATCGTCGCCGAGACCAAAGACCAGAATCCGATCGAGGAGGAGGTGAAGCCGCTATACGCCTTCTTCCCTCCCTTCTTTTTCGCCTTCATCGGCATCCAGCTTGACCTCGACTCGCTGCTCGGCGGGCACGCCCTGCTGCTGCTGGCGGCGATCACCGCCCTGGCGATCGTGACCAAGCTGATCCCCGCCTACCTGGGAGCGCGCGGTCTGGGGCCCCAACAGGCAGCGATCGTCGGCGTGGGGATGGTCCCGCGCGGAGAGGTTGGAATCGTCATCGCCTCGATCGGAGCGGCCGAGGGCGTCGTCGACACCGAGCTATTCGGCGTCGTCGTAGGAATGTCGATCCTAACCACGCTGCTCGCCCCCTTCGCCCTCCGCCGCCTAAGCCACCGCTAGGGGGCGAATCTCGGCCGCTGTCGACTTTACCCGGGTGATGGCCCGGAGAAAGTCGAATGCGAGTAGACGGGCCTGGGGGCTGGCGGCGCGGCAGCATGGGGTGGTGGCTCGGCGGCAGCTGCTGGCGCTCGGCTTCGGCGAGGAAGCGATCGAACATCGGCTCGCCAAGGGTCGGCTGCACCGGATCTCGCCGGGGGTCTACGCGGTCGGATGGCCCGGGATGACTCGCGAGCGCCGCTGGATGGCGGCGATCCTTGCCTGCGGGGAGGGTGCTGTGCTCAGCCATCGCAGCGCTGCGACGCTCTGGGGCGTCGACCGCAAGCGTGACGACCGAATCGACGTCAGCGTGCGGCGGCGATGCGAGCACCGACGCGCCGGGCTCCGCGTCAGAAGCAGGCCTTCGCTTCCGGAGAGCGACGTGGCGAAACACATGGGCATCCCGGTCACCACGCCAGCCCGCACCTTGCTCGACCTGGCAACCGAACTCGACCTCCCGGACCTGGAGCGGGCCGTCAACGACGCAGACAAGCAGGACCTCATCGGGCCCGACGATCTTCGGGAGGACCTCGAACGCTTCGCGGGCGAGCCCGGCGTGCAGAGTCTCCGAACCCTGCTCGACCGGGACACGTTCCGCCTCTCGGACTCCGACCTGGAGCGCCTCTTTCGTCCGATAGCGGCAGCCGCAGGCCTGCCCCCGCCCGAAACCAAAGTTTGGGTTAACGGCTTCGAAGTCGACTTCTTCTGGCCCGACCTCGGCTTGGTGGTGGAGACCGACGGCCTGCGCTACCACCGGACGGCGGCAGCCCAGACGAAGGACCACCTGCGAGATCAGGTCCATACCGCCGCGGGGCTCGCCACCCTGCGCTTCACCTACCGCCAGGTGAAATACGAACCCGCCCACGTCAAGCGCATCCTCACCCCAACCGCGCAGCGCCTCAAACGCCCGCTGCCGGATTTACCCGGGCTGGAGCACAGGTGAAGTCGACAGCGGCCGAGCAGCCCCCTAGCGGAGGAGGTTGCGCTCTACTAGTAGCTCGGCCACTTGGACGGCGTTGGTGGCGGCGCCCTTGCGCAGGTTGTCGCCGGCAACCCAAAGGTTGAGGGTGCGGTCTTGGCCCGGGTCGCGGCGAATGCGACCGACTAGAACCTCGTCGCGGCCGGCGGCGTCGATCGCCAGCGGGTAGCTGCCGGAGGACGGGTCGTCGACGACGAGGACTCCGGGTGCGTCGGCAAGCAGCGCTCGGCAGTCCTCGGGCGAAAGGTCGTCACGAGTCTGCACGTTGACCGACTCCGAGTGGCCGGTGAAGACGGGGACGCGGGCGCAGGTGGCTGAAATCCCGACCTCGTCGCCGAGGCCGAGGATCTTGCGCGTCTCGGCCATCACCTTGCGCTCCTCGGTGGTGTAGTCGTCGCCGTCGACGAAGGTCTCCACCTGGGGCAGGACGTTGAAGGCAATCCGGTGCGGGTAGACCGAGGTTGGCGGATGCTCGTCGCCCTCCAGCACCAGCTTCGACTGCTGGCGCAGCTCTTCGATCGCCTTCTGGCCGGTGCCGGAAACCGCTTGGTAGCTGGAGACGACGAGGCGCTCCAGCGCGACCGCGCGGTGGATCGGGCCCAGCGCCATCATCGCCACCATCGTCGTGCAGTTGGGGTTGGCGACGATCCCCTTGTGGGCATCGGCCGCCGCGGGATTGATCCCGGCGACGACGAGGGGCACGTCCTCGTGCATGCGCCAGTGGCTGGTGTTGTCGACGACGACCGCGCCGGCCTCGACCAGCCGCGGCGCCCACTCGGCGCTGACCGCGCCGCCGGCCGAGGAGAGAACGAGGTCGAACCCTTGGATCGTCTCCTCGCTCAGGGCACGGACCTCCAACTCCTCCTCCCCCCACTCGATCGCGCGCCCGGCCGAGCGCTCGGAGGCGAACGGGACCACCTCGGAGGCGGGAAAGTCACGCTCGGCGAGCACGCCGAGGATGGTCGACCCGACCGCTCCGGTCGCGCCCAGCACTCCGACTCTGTATCGGTCGCCCGCCATCGGATCGAATCCGCCCGGGCTCAGCCGCTAACCGTAGGACGGGGGCCAGCACCCATCGGGTCCTCAGCCTTGACCGCGTCCGCACCCAGCTCGAACGCCTCGTGCAGCGCCCGGACGGCGTCGGGGACGCGGTCGGCCGAGATGACGCAGGAGATCTTGATCGGTGAAGTGGAGATCATCTCGATGTTGATCCCCTTCCCCCCGAGCACCTCGAAGACCTTGGCCGCGACGCCGGGGTGGGAGCGCATGCCGGCGCCGACAATCGAAACCTTGCCGATCTGCTCTTCGGTGCGAACACCCTGGCTGACCTCCAACCCGCTCACGGTGTCGTTGGCGGCGGTCAGATCGGAGCGATCGACGGTGAAGGAAAGGTCGGCCAGCGCGTTATCGCCAACCGGCTCGTTCTGGATGATCACGTCGACGTTGATGCCAGCCTCGGCCAGCGCCGTGAAGATCCTGCCGGCCACTCCGGGTTCGTCGCGGACGCCAGTCAGCGTCACCCGAGCCTCGCCGTCAGAGTGGGTCACTGCGGTTACAAAAGGTTGCTCCATCGTCTGCTTCTCGCTCTCCTCTTCGCTGACCACGAGGGTACCGGGGCCGTCCTCAAAGCTGCTACGGCAGTGGATGCGAACGCCGTTGTTGCGGGCGTACTCGACCGAGCGCAGCTGCAACACCTTCGCCCCGGAGGCCGACATCTCCAACATCTCCTCGTATGACGCGGCTGGCAACTTGCGGGCGTCGGGCACGATCCGAGGATCGGCGCTGAAGACCCCGGCGACGTCGGTGTAAATCTCGCAGACGCTCGCTCGGAGGGCAGCGGCAAGGGCGACCGCGGTGGTGTCGGATCCCCCTCGGCCCAGCGTGGTCACGTCCTGGCTGTCGGTCGAGACTCCCTGGAAGCCGGCGACCAGGACGATCCGGTCCTGCTCGAGGGTCTCGCGGATGCGGTCGGCGCGCACGTCGATGATCTTCGCCCGGGTGTGGGAGGAGTCGGTGACGATCCCTGCCTGGGAGCCAGTCAGCGAGATCGCGTTGTGGCCCATGTCATGGATCGCCATCGCGCAGAGGGCGCACGAGATCCGCTCCCCGGTGGAGAGCAGCATGTCCATCTCGCGACCTACCGGTCGCTCGGAGATCTCCAGCGCCTGGGCGACCAGCTCGTCGGTCGTCTTGCCGCGCGCCGAGAGCACCGCGACGACGCGGCTGCCGGCCTCGCGTGCGGCGACGATCCGCTGCGCGGCGCGCTTGATCTCCTCGGCACCGGCGACCGAGGTGCCGCCGAACTTCATCACGACTATGTCGGAATTCGTTCCAGACATGGGACGCCTGAGGATAGACGCGGCCCGGACCTGGCGTGCGCTCAGCGAGGCGATCCGGGCCGCAACTACCCGGGATCTAACTGAGCTTCCCGCTGTTATCCAAATCTTCTCAATTTCGAAACAGAGAATTCACCGCTCGAGATCAAAGTTGAGCAAAAGTGCCTTCCATGCTGGTAGAACCGTCCGCTCCGGAATCACCCGAGGCGGCATACCGACTCGCAAACCTTGAGGTAAGGCCTGGTGAGCTGCAGGTGTTGATCGGCGAGCACAGGGCCGGGTTCACGGTGCGCGAGTTCGAGCTGTTCTTCCTGCTGTCCAAACGAATCGACAGCGTCG
>DATNGU010000247.1:0-12504 GCA_035605775.1 Solirubrobacterales bacterium
GAGGCCCGCTTGCTCACGTAGCGGCGGGCAGGCAGTCGACCTGGCCCTGCGTCATTCGTTGCGACTCAAATCGCGGGTGAAGGTCCGGCGCTCGCCGAGGCGCTCGTTGTCGACGGCGCCGTAGTAGGTCGCTTGCCCTTCGTCCTGGGGCCTCGCCTCGATCTCGCCCAGCAGGGGCATCGTCTGCTCGAACAGAGTCCAGCCGTACTCCAAGGCACGGGCGTAGACCTCGTTCACCTCGTCGAACTCGGGGTAGATCGAGTACTGCAGTTGCGCGACGATTGGGCCGTCGTCGATGCCGGGAGTGATCTCGTGAATGGTCACGCCGTGGCTGCGCTCGTCGTTCTTGAGCGCCCAGTTGATCGGCGAGACCCCCCGGTAGCGGGGGAGGGGTCCGTTGTGGACGTTGAGGATGCGGCCACAGCAATCGATGAAGCTCTTCGGCAGGATCCGATCGTAGAAGACCGAGATGGCGAGATCGGCGACGGAACCTCCCTCGCATTTGGGGAGGTCCGCCCAGTCGCCGGTCTCGACCCAGGGCACGTCGTGCTCGCGAGCCCAGCCGATCAGGGAGTCGGTCCAGGAAGGCTCGGGCACAACCGGGACGACGCCGTCCAGCCGGTAGCCGTCGCTCTGCATGAACCACTCGGCGATGCGGACCGCGAGCGTCCCCTTGCCGAGCACGACTGCCGAGTGCTCTCCCGCGCTCAGTTGGCACCCCGCTTCAACAGCACCGCCGGCAGCGTTTTAAGCATCAGGCTGACGTCGGTCCACAGCGACCAGTTGGTGACGTAGAGGTAGTCGAGTTTGATCATCTCCTCGAAGGGAATGCTCGTCCGCCCGAGCACCTGCCAGAGACCGGTGATGCCGGGGGTCAAGTCGATCCTCGTCCGCCGCCAGCCGTCCAGTTGACGATCCTCGTCCTCGACGATCGGGCGTGGCCCAACGAGACTCATCTCGCCCTTGAGGACGTTCCAGAGCTGGGGCAACTCGTCGAGGCTCGACAACCGCAGGAAGTGACCCACGCGAGTGACGCGCGGGTCGTGGTCGAGGAGGAGCCACCCCGGATCCTTGCTCTGGGTCAGGAGATCCTCGCGGCGCTGCTCTGCGTCGACGCTCATGGTTCGACACTTGACCAGCTTGAAGCGGCTACCGCCGCGCCCGATTCGGGTCTGGCGGAAGAAGACTGGGCCCGGTGAGTCGAGCTTGATCGCGATCGCGATCGCGATCAGAAACGGCGCGGCGATCGCAAGCAGCAAGCCTGCTCCAACGATGTCCATCGCCCGCTTGAGGAAGCGTGAGGAGCGCGGAAGCACCGGTGGGGTGATGCCCAGGACCGTGATGCCCTCGACGTCGTCCAGCTCGACCGAGGGCCCCAGCGCATCGAAGAGCTGGGGGAGGACACTGAGCTTGACGCCGAGCTCGCGCGAGCCGCGAAGGAGATCTATCAGCTGTTCCTCATCGAAATCTTGGTGGGCGACGACGAGCCGCTCGACTTCGTGCCGCTCGATCACTTGCTCGAGGGCGATCTCGTCGAGCTGTCCCAAGTGAGGCAGTCGCAGATCGTTTTCGGGGTCTGGCGAGCGCGAGATGAGGCCGACCAGTTCGACGGCGTACTCCGGGTGGGCGCACAGCTTGCGCGCCAGCGTCTTCACCCGGATGCCTTCGCCGATAAGGAGCAGTCGTTCCGGCCCGAGCAGCGACGAGCCTGCCCGGCGGGCGAACGCCCGCAGGGCGGCAACGCTGATGGGGGTGACGACGGCGAAGACGGCGAGGTCTCTCAGATTGATGCTGCCCAGGGGGGTGAGCCGGAAGAAGGCGAGCAGCAGCAGGGATCCGAGCAGCACCGCGTGGAAGATCCACGGCAGGTCGTCGACGGTTCCATGGCTGATCCGCTTCATGTCGCGGTCGTAGAGGCCGTAGGCCTTGAAGACGACGATCCATACGGGCAGCGCGGCCAGTCCCCAGAGGAGCTCCTGGGGATGGCTCGAGGTGAGGGTGGTTGCCACCAGCAGGCCGACGCAGACGCCCCCGATATCGGCGATCGCAAGTAGCCGGCGCACGCCCGAATCACGACGGCTATGGCGGCGGGCGACTACCCGCTGGGGAAAGCGAAGGGCACGCTTCGGCTTGCGCCAGCGGCTGGCTCCGGGCTGTTCCTCCCCGCCGGTGGCTCCCGATCGAAGGTCGAGGTCAAGGTCGAGCGCCATCCTCTCTACCCCATCGCCAGCCACTGCTGGGAGCGGACAAACACCGGATCGCGATTGTCGTCGCGATCGAGCGCGATCTGGTCCCCTCCGCGCTGCAGCGATTCGTCCGCGGCTTCGATCAAGTGCACGACGTCGCGAGCCATCGACGCGCTGGCCACGGTTTCGCCGCCCTCGCGAATCACGTTCGTGAAATCGAGCAGCTCGCTCATCAGCGGCTCGTGGGTATCGATTTTGGGGGAGAGGATGTCGCCGGTCCGGTAGGAGAGTTGGTGCTCGCCGAAGGTCTCCGGATCTTTGTAAACGACACCGTGGTCGAAGACGCGCACCGGCTCGGCAGCGCCGTCTTCGTAGACGACCATCTTCTGGCTGCCGACGACCACGGTCCGACGTAGCTTGCTCGGCGCTAGCCAGCTCAACTCGACGTTTGCGACCATGCCCGACTCGTAGGTGAGGTTGATGAAGGCGACGTCGGGTATTCCAGGCACGATCGAGTCCCGACCGACCGCCCGCACCGTCTTCGGCATCTCGCCGAGCCAGTGCAGCAGGATCGAAAAATCGTGTGGCCCGAGGTCCCAGATCACGCTGACGTCCGGTTGGTGGAGGCCGAGGTTGACCCGACTCGAGGAGACGAAGAAGATCTCGCCCAGCTCGTTCGCGTCGAGTAAGCCTTTCACCGCGCGCACCGGGGGGCTGTAGACGAACGTGTGCCCGCACATCAACGTCCGCTCCGCCACCGCGGCCAGCCTCAGCAGCTGGCTCGCCTCGATGGTCGAGGAGGCGAGCGGCTTCTCGACGAAGGTGTGTTTCCCTGCCCGCAGCGATTTCGACGCCAGATCGAAGTGCGTGAATACCGGGGTCGCGATCGCGATCGCGTCGAGCTCGGCGTCGTCGAGGAGATCGTCGAAATCGGTGGTGGGAGAGCTGCTCGGGTAGCGCCGGCCAAATCGCTCGAGGCGCTGGGTGTCGAGGTCGCAGATCCACTTGATCTCTACCCCCGGCATCTCGGCCAGCACACGCAGCAGATTCGGTCCCCAGTAGCCGAGACCCACCAAACCGAACTTCAGCGGCGCTTTGATCACTGCACTACCTCCTCGATGGCGGTGGCAAGGGCGTTGGCTGCGGTTCGGGCCTCGTTGTCGGTCAGCTCGGGGAACATCGGCAACGAGAGCTCCTCCTCACTCCAGCGAACCGCTCGCTCGAGTGGCTCGGCGGTTTGAATGTCGGCGAAGGGGAGGTGACGGTGTGCCGCCGGCCAGTAGTGGACTCCCGAGCCGACACCCCGCTCCGCCAAGAGGGCCCGAACCATGTCCCGGTTGGGCACCCTGACGGGAAATAGGTGATAGACGCATTCGCCTGCGGGGTCCTCGACGAGGGTCCCGCAGGCTTCGCCGATCGCCTCCCGATAAATGGCCGCTGTATCGCGCCGGCTGGCGTTCCATTCGTCCAGCCGCTTCAGCTTGGCGCGCAAGATCGCCGCTTGAATGCCGTCCAGGCGCTCATTCATCCCGGCTTCTAGATGGACCCCCTTCTCCGCTTGTCCGAGGTTCCGCAGGCGCCGGACTCCGGCGGCGATCTCCTCGTCGTCGGTACAGACGGCGCCGCCGTCCCCGAGCGCCCCGAGGTTCTTGCTGGGGTAGAAGCTGAAGGCAGCAGCGCTGCCGAACGAGCCGGCTCGGCGCTTGCCGCGGCGTGCTCCGTGTGCCTGGGCAGCATCCTCAATGACCAGGAGGCCGTGGCGAGACGCGAAGGTGTCTACCGCATCCATGTCGCAGATCTGGCCGTAGAGGTGAACGGCGACGATCGCCGCCGTGCGCTCGTTCACCGACGCCGAATCGACGTCGATCAGCCCGGTGCCGTCGTCCACATCGCAGAAGACGGGGGTGGCCCCGGCGTGAACGACGGCGAGGGCGCTGGCGATGAACGTGTGGGCGGGCACGATCACCTCGTCTCCGGGCCCGACCCCGGCCGCCAGGAGCGAGAGAGTGAGCGCGGCGGTTCCCGAGCCGACCCCGATGCAGTGGCGCACCCCGCAGTAGCTTGCGAACTCCCGCTCGAACTCTTCGAGGTCCCTGCCGAGAACGAAGCCGCCGTCATCCAGGACGCGATCGAATGCCGCGCGAAGGTCCGCCGCGATCGGCGCGTGGTGTCTCGCCAGGCTCATGAAGGGGACCGAAGTGGTGGTCGCGATGGTGTCGAGCGATCCCATCAACCCCCTCCGGAAGCCGCTGATGGGATCGGATTGTCGTTGCCGAGTTCGTTGAAAACGAGTCGACTCGCGGGCTCGTTGGGGTCGAGCAAGATGACGGCGGCCTCGCTGCGGGAGCGCACGGAGAGCTTGGCGAAGGCCGAGGTGAGGTGGCTCTTGACCGTGCTCCTTGAGACGTAGAGCTCGCTCGCGATTGCGTCATTGGTCAGGCCCTCGACGGCGAGCCGCAGCACCTGCCTCTCCCGGAAGGAGAGAGTCACGGGTTGGGAGCGCCGATACTCGGGCTCGGGAATGACCACCTGCCTGGCGCCGACGGCCCGTACGGTCGGTACTAGGGCTTGGGCGATCTGCGAGCGGTAGACGATGCCCTCGGCATTGGCCTCCAAAGCTCCTTGCGTGACGCGCTTCGCGCTCCCCCCCGGAACTATCGCGACCACCGGCACCTGTGGAAAGCGACGCTTGAGGTCGCGAATCTCGCGCTTCGCATCGGCTGTTCCCGGCGAGCAAGCAATGACGACGACGTCGGGCGCGCCTTCGTCGGTGCCGCCGTCACTGCGGACCGGCGGCGGTACGTCGATTCCACCGGCACTAAGCAGCAGGGCGAGTCGGCGTCTGGTCGGCTCACGCGGGGCGAAGACGACCGCACGCAGTTCCTGTTCGCTTACGCGCACAGGAACTGTGCTCCCCGCCGGAATCCGAAACCTTCTCCCCACACCCGGCGCTCAAGCTAAGCCCTGAGCACGTATTGGATGTTGCAATCGATGTTAGATCCGCGTTAGTCGAATTCTGACTAGCGGGTCTCGGGAAAATCCCCTGCCGCAAACTCCATTACTGGGGTTGCGTATCTCTCTTGCAAACGTCAAGGTAAAACGTCAAGGTACTTAGAGCGTGGCGGTGGGCACCGGTTCTGGTCGATCCGGAACTGGCTGTTTCCGGCGCCATTGACTAGCCGAGCAATGGACGGGTGGGGAGCGGGCGTGAAAAGTGCAAGCCTTTCGGGGGAGATGGGTGCAATCGCCGAGCAGCGCGATCTCGCTGGCTGGGCGGGAACTGCAGATCTCTTCGAGCGTTTCCCGTACGGCCTCGTGCTGGCGGACCGAACGGGGCAGGTGCTGAGGACGAATCAGAAGGCCCGCGAGCTATTCGAGCCGGCTCGAATAGAAGGCATCTCTTCGATGACTTGCTGCGATCTGATCTGCCATCGAATCTCGCCGGGGCTGGGCGAGCAATGCCTGACTGAACGGCTGATCGACGGCGGTTCGCTGTTGCCCGAGATCCGTTTCGACATCGAGCGGAACAACTCGCGAGGGGCCGCTTGGGTCACGACCTCAATGCTGGACGACGCCGGAATGCACCTGCTCTTCCACTTGCGCCCTGGCGCTCCGGGCGATCGCCGGCAGCGGATCGCCGCCCATGGCCGAAGCTGGTCGTTGAGGCCGGAGTCGCCGAAGCTGCACATAGCGACGTTCGGACAGCTCCGTATTGAGCGAGAAGGAAGGCCGATCGTCCAAGAGTGGCTAACCCAGCGGCCGGGCCAGTTGCTCAAGTTCTTGATCTGCGAGCGCGGCCGGGTGGTCTCCAATGAGCAGATCGCGGAGGCATTGTGGCCAGATGCGGGTCATCGCGAAGCCGATACGCGTATCCGGTACTACGTGCATGCTTTGCGCGACAAGCTGGAGCCGATGCGGACGAGGCGCTCACCTTCCCAGTTCGTCGTCGCCCATCGCGGCGGTTACATGCTGGACATGGGGAACGCCTGGATCGACGCCGACACGTTCGAGGCGGAAGCGTGTGCCGGTTTGGCTGCTTTCACGGGCCGGAAGACCTCGACGGTCAATCACCTCGAGAATGCCCTCCGCCTCTACCGGGACGACTTTCTCGCCGAAGATCCCTACGAGGAGTGGACGCTCGACGAGCGGGATCGCCTGCGCGAGTTGGCCGGCCGGGTCCTTCGCGCGCTGATCGACATCGAGGCCGAGGCCGGCCGGCTCGAATCTGCCGCTGCGCACGCACGCAAGCTCTCGGAGATGGAGCCCTTCGACATGGACGTTCAGCGAATCTTCATCGGTCTCTGCCTGCAGCGAGGTCGGCGCAGCGAGGCAGTTCGCCGCTACGCCGTGCTCCGGCAACGGATGCTGCGGACCTTCGACCAAGAGCCGGACTTCACTCTTGCAACGGTAGAAACCGACCCCATCGACTGGTAGCGATTGGTTCGCTTGGTCGGGCTACTCAGCCGCGACGAGCGTGTGCCAGGCAGGGAGGATCGGTAGGTCGTGGAGGTCGATGATCGCGGTGCGGGCCGTCTCGATCTCCTCCGAGAACCAGTAGCGCTCGAAATCGGCGCGACTCTCCCAGGTCGAGGTCTGCTGGAAAGCCAGCGGGTCGTCGATAGAGCGGGTCAGCGACCAGCTCTTGGCGCCGAAGGCGGGCATCCGCGCTGCGGCCGGTTCCCAGAGGTCGAGCCAGCGATCGGCCCGGAAGGGGGCGATGTGCCAGTCGAGCGTGCAGACTTCGGCCATATCTAAGCTCCCACCTCGGCCCGGATCGCGCCGGCGCCGTCTTCGTTCTTGCCCTCGTCCTCGGACTCGGCCCCGACCAGGATCGAGATCTTGCCGAGATGCTTGTTTTCGTGCAAGAGCTGGTGGGCCCCCGGGACGCCGTCGAAGTCCATCGTCTTCCACAGCACCGGTCGCACCTTGCCCTCGGCCATCAACTGGTTGGCCCGCATGCACTCGTAGGCGTTGGCGAAGTGCGAGCCGATGATCTGCTTCTGGCGCATCCACAGGTAGCGCACGTCGAAATCGAGCTGGAAGCCGGAGGTGGCGCCGCAGATCACCACCTTGCCGAAGGGCTTGACGACGAAGACCGAGGTCGGGAAGGTCGCCTGGCCGACGTGCTCGAAGACGATGTCGGGGGCGTCGCCGAGGATCTCTTTGACCCGCTTGGCAAAACCCCGCGAGGCCTTGAAGCGCTCCTTGTCGGCGGCCTTGTCGACGAGGTTCTCCGGCGTGCGCATCATCTCGCCGAACTCAGCCCGGTTGATGTAGTCGACCGCGCCCAGCTGCTTGACCAGCTCGCCCTTCTCATCGGAGGAGACGACGCCGATTGCGTTGGCGCCGGCTGCCTTGCAGAGCTGTACGGCGAAGACGCCGAGGCCACCGGCGGCGCCCCAGATCAAGACGTTGTGGCCGGGCTGCAGCTTGCACTGATCGATCAGCATCCGGTAGGCCGTGAAGTAGGTGAGCCCGTAGGCCGAGGACTCCGCCCAGGAGAGATTTTGCGGGCGGGGCAGGAGCTGCTGCGCCTGCACCTTGGTGAACTGGGCAAAGGATCCCCAGGTCGTCTCGTAGCCCCAGATCTTCTGGCTCGGGGCGGCGAGTGGGTCGAGCCCGTGCACCTCGACGTCCTCGTAGGAAGCCTGGTTGCAGTGAATCACGACCTCGTCGCCCGGCTTCCAGCGGGTGACGCCCTCGCCGACCTTCCAGACGATCCCGGAGGCGTCGGAGCCACCGATGTGGTGGCCGTACTCGGGGTGATCGCCGTAACCGAAGATGGAGACCGGCTTGCCGAGCGCCGCCCAGACGTTGTTGAAGTTCACCCCGGCCGCCATTACGCGGACGATGACCTCGAAGGCACCGGGCTCTGGGACTTCGATCTGCTCGAGCTGGAAGGCGTCGTTGGGCTCGCCCTCACGCTCCTGGCGAATCACCCACGCCGCCATCGTCTCCGGCAGCGTTCCGGGCTCTACATCCAACTTCGCGACTGCGCTCGTGTCGACGGCCAAAACCAGGTCCTCCGTAGCTCGTTTGCGGACGGAGGCAATCCTAGTCAAGCACGGGGGTCTCGGCCTCGCGCAGCTCCGGGGCCGTTATCTCCCGCACGGTGATCTCGAGCGACTCGGGCGGCTTGATCTCCTTGCCCGGGGCGATGCCGAGGTCCTCGACCTTGCGCAGTTGCGGCAGCAGCCGGCTCTGCATCGAGCCGACGGCGGAGTCGTAGGCGGTGGCGGCCGAGGTCAGACCCCTGCCGACCTTGTCCAGTTCGGTGAGGAACTTGGCGAAGCGGGCGTGCAGCGTGCCGGCGGCGTCGGCGATCTCCGCCGCCTCGACGACCATCCGCTCCTGGCGCCAACCGAGCTCCATCGTCCGCAGCAGACCGATCAGCGAGGTCGGGCTGACGACGAGCACGTTGCGCTCCAGGGCGTAATCGAAAAGCGTCGGGTCGGCGGCGAAGGCGGCGTGCATCGCCGGCTCGTTTGGGATGAAGCAGATCACCAGGTCCGGCATCTCACCGGCCTTGAACTGGCCCTGGTAGTCCTTCGAGCTGAGGCTGCGGATGTGCTCGCGCGCCTGCCGCGCGTGGCGTTCGAGCTGCACGATGCGCTCACCCTCGATCTCGGCCTCCTGGGCATCGAGAAAGGCGTCGAGCGGCACCTTGGAGTCGGCGATGAAGCTGCGGCCCTCGGGCAGCATGAAGCGGGCATCCGGGCGCAGCCTGCCGTCGTCCGTGTGGAGGGTTTCCTGCAGCTCGAAGTCGACGTGCTCGGTCATTCCGGCGATCTCGACGCAGCGCCGCAGCTGAAGCTCGCCCCACTGCCCGCGCGTCTGCGGTTGGCGCAGCGCCTTCTTCAGTCCTGCGGTCTCCGAGTTGAGGTTGCCGACCGTCTGCCCCATCTGCTCGAGCAGGGTGCGGGTCTGCAGGTCGGTCTCGCCCCTCCGCTGCACCTCTTTCTCGATCTTGTCCTGCCCCTTAGCGATGCGCTCGGTGAGGGCTTTGATCTCCGCCTGGCGCTTGTCCAGGGTCGCCTCGGCCGCCTGGGCATCGACCTTGCGCGACTCCTCGTTCATCCGCTGCAGGTCGGCTACCGCCTTCGAGGTCGCCTCCTGGATCGCGGGGCCGAGGTCGGGCGCCTCGGGGATCTCCTGCTGGGGACGGGAGATGAGCGCGTAGACCAGTCCCGCGGCGAGTAGGACGACGGCAATTGCAAGCACGATGGTCATCGAATTGATCTTGACGATGGATTCAGACGGGTTAGACCGCGAAAACCAAGCAGGTCGATGGACGCAGGGAGGCCGGGGAGGGGAGCGCACTGTTGTGCGTGACCCGATCCGGGCGACCGAGGACGCCGAGGTGCGCCGGTTTGCAGCGGTCTAGGGGAGGAGCAGGTCGTTCTTTGAAGAGGTGCGGTAGGAGCCGACCACGAGCGTGGCGGGTTTGGCGCCGGGGATGTCGGCGGCGCTGACCCGGTAGACGCCGGTGGGGAGCGTGGCCCCGAGGGTAACGCCGGCGTTGGCGTAGAGCGGTTCGGAAGTGAACTCCTCGCCTGCGCCACGCACCTCCAGACGGGAATCGACGTCGGTCAGGTTGGCGGCGACGATGACGACGTCGAGCGGGACGTCGGAGTCGACCCGCGGCTGAGTGGTGTGCTGGTTTTGCGGAAGCTGTTGGGTCGGTTCGGGGCCGACCGCGATCCGTGGTGGCTGCACGGTGATCGCGCCGTCGCTGCCGATGGCGACGCTGACCCGGGTCGGCGGTTGCGGGCGCGGTTCGTTGACGTGTTCCTCGGCGCCACAGCCAGCTCCGATCAGCGCTGCCACGGCCAACGCGACTCCCGCCGCGCGCGGCGCCGCGAACAGTCGCCTGCCTCGCCAACTCCCCATCGAGCGGAATCTAGCCGAATGGCAGGTCGACCACGCGCGCCGTAACGTCATCTTCACCTACCGCTAGCTCCGCGCCGGGCTCGGCCTCGCGGCGCACGATCGCCAGACCGATCGGCCCGCGAGCGGGGGAGACGCAAGCGCTGCCGATCCTGCCGACCTCCTTTTCGCCCAAGACCAGGCTCGCGCCGGGCAGCGAGGGGGCGCTCAGCTCGAGCCCGCGCAGGTGACGATTGGGCCGGCCCTTGTAGTGGAGGCGGGCGACCGGCTCCTGGCCGATGTAGCAGCCCTTGGTGAAGCTGACCGCCTGCTCGACAATGCCGGCCTCGGCGGGCATCGTCTCGATGCTCATCTCGGCGCCGAAGCGGGGCGTGCCGGACTCGATTCGAATGATCTCGGCGGCCTCGGGGCCGACCTCGATCGCGCCAGCGGCGGTGAGGGCGTCGCGCAGGCGGCCGGCGTCGGCAGACTTGGCAATCAGGTCGATGCCGTGGGCGGTGCCCACGGCGAGGCACTCGCTTCCGCCGATGCTCGCCGCTTCGGAGGCGTGCTCCGGCAGCGCTGCCGTGCCGGCAATCTCGACGCTGCGCGGCCCGATCAGCGAGAAGATCGCTCGCTCGGCGCTCAGATCGGCGATCGCCACCTCGCGGCCGATCTTGTACATGTCGAGGTGGCGCTGCGCCGCCTCCAGCGCCTCCGGCTCGGTGTCGATCCAGATCTCCTCGGCCGAGGCGCGCAGAACCCTCATGTCTGCTTGCATGTGGCCCTTGCGATCGAGCAGGGCGGCGTACTGGCCTTCCTCAGGGGAGAGCGCTTCGACGTCATTGGTCAGCTGGCCCTGTAGGTATTCCGCTGCCTCACCGCCACTGACCATCAGCTTGCCGCGCGCGGAGCGGTCGAGCAGGCCGCATTCCTCGCGCAGCTGCCGATACTGGGCATCCAGCTCGATCTCGGTCTTAGCACCCATCCGGACCGAGTTTACGAAGCGCCGGGCACGGCCTGATTTAGATGGATCGAAAACATCTTTTAGATGTGTCAAAATCATCGCGATGAGGGTGCGACGATGAGCGACTCACGAATCAGCCGCCGCCGGCTGTTGGGCGGCGCGGCGCTCGCAGCCCCGGCTGTGGTCGGCCTCGGCGGACTGGTCTCGGATCGAGGCCCTGGCGCCGACAGGGCCCTTGCCGCCAAGCAGCAGGGGCATGCTGGGCACGCGGACTTCGCCCACGCGAGCTTCGCCAAGGGACGCACGGTCGATCACCGCGCCAACGGCTTCCATCCGACCGAGGTCCTGCGCGACTTCGACTACGGCAGGACGCGGCGGCTGGCCAGCGGGCGACTCTTGCGCGAATGGGAGATCGTCGCCCAGGATGCTGAGATCGAAGTCGCGCCCGGGGTCAAGTACGAAGCGTGGACCTACAACGGGCGGGTGCCAGGGCCGACGCTGCGCGCCCGCGAGGGAGAGAAGTTGCGAATTCGATTCGTCAACTCCTCCGACCACCCGCACACGATGCACTTCCACGGCATCCACGCCGCCTTGATGGACGGGATGCCGGGAATCGGTGAGAGCCGCGGCGGCGGCCAGGTCGCCCCCGGCGAATCGTTCGCCTACGAGTTCGACGCCGAGCCCTTCGGCCTCCACCTCTACCACTGCCACGTCGCGCCGCTCGCGGCCCACATATCGCGCGGCCTCTACGGCGCCTTCGTCATCGACCCCAAGGCAGGACGTCCCGACGCCGACGAGATGGTGATGGTGATGAACGGCTTCGACACCAACTTCGACCTCGCCAACGAGGTCTACGCCGTCAACACGATCGGCTTCCACTACATCAACGAGCCGATCCAGGTCAAGCGAGACGAGCTGCTCCGCATCTACCTCGTCAACGTGCTCGAGTACGACCCCCTCAACTCCTTCCACGTCCACGCGAACTTCTTCCAGTACTACCCGACCGGAACTTCGCTGACGCCGAGCGAATACACGGACACGGTGGTCCAGGGCCAAGCGCAGCGCGGCATCGTCGAGATGAAGTTCCCCTTCGACGGCGACTACATGTTCCATGCCCACGTCAGTGAGTTCGCCGAGCTGGGCTGGAGCGGCTTCTTCCGCGTCGGCGAACCGTCGCTGCTGACTCCGGCTGCCGCCGCAGCCGCCTATTGCAAGCTGCCCTGGGGCGGCGGGAAGCCGGCCTGATGGAGGCGGGCGCACGGACCGAGCGCAGGCCGATGGCGAGGCTTCCGGCCTGGGCGCTGGGGGCGATTCCCCTGGCGCTGATCGCAGCCGCGATCGCTGCGTTTGCGCTGCTCGGCGGCCCCGGGCTGGGCGAGAGGACGGGGCCGCCCGTGGAGGAGGTCTCGGTTGAGCGCACTGTGCTGCGTCCCGGCGAGATCGAGCTGACGCTGCGCAACGACGGCCCCGACCCTGTCGAAGTCG
>DATNGU010000248.1:0-4996 GCA_035605775.1 Solirubrobacterales bacterium
GTCAGCCGGTCGGCGGTGGTGGAGGTGGTGGTTGCTGCGATGCCGGAGGAGGTGGCGGTGGCGGAGGAGGGCCACCGGTTGGGGGTTGGCCGCCGCCCCCACCACCGGAAAGCCGGTCTGCGGCGTCGCCGAAAGTGGCGCCTTCCTCGCGCATTGCGCTGTAGCCGCCGTAGGCGATTCCAGCGGCTGCGATAAGGCCGAGGAAGATGCCGAACTTGAGCGTCGTGTCGACCGAGACCCCGCCGAAGGAGTCGAACTCGGGCGGCGAGATGATCCGGTAGAGGATCAACAGCACGGCGAAGCCGCCAAGTGCAGCGACGATCGCATTCAACGAGACCGGCGGCTCCAGGTCGGCGTCGGTGAGACGCACGATCGCCACCCCGATCGCCACGACAATGGTCAGCATGAGGAAGATCGGGATCACGTCGAGGGCATCCCAGGCGCTGCCTCCGCTCCCGGAGATGTACCCCGAGAAACCGGGAACTCCGGACACCTCGACGCCGAACCAGTCGAAGAACATGAATACGAAGAGGAGGATCGCGGAAACCGCAGAGACCTTCTCGCCCGTGCTCAGCTTGTCTACTTCCATCTGCACATTCCTCCGAGGAGTAGGGGTCGAGGCGACACTACACCCGGGCTCGGGCGGCGGCCAACGTATTTACGAGCAGCATCGCCCGAGTCATCGGCCCGACACCGCCCGGAACCGGCGTGATCGCTCCCGCACGCTCGTGAACGGACTCGAACTCGACATCGCCGACCAGCTTGCCGTCGACCCGGTTGGTGCCGACGTCGATCACCGTCGCGCCCTCGCGCACCATCTCACCGGTAATCAGTCCGGGGTTGCCGGCCGCTGCGATCAGGATCTCGGCCTGACGGCAAATCGAGGCGAGTCCGCGAGTCCGCGAGTGGCAGTGGGTGACGGTTGCGTTCGCTTGGAGCAACAGCGCGGCAAGCGGCTTGCCGACCAGGATCGAGCGCCCGATCACGACTGCATGCGCACCCTCTAAGTCGATATCCACCTCGCGCAGCAGTTCCATCACCCCTGCCGGCGTGCAGGGTACGATCGCCTCCGGGCGGTCTTGGGCGAGCAGGCCGGCGTTGATCGGAGTGAGCCCGTCGACGTCCTTGGCGGGGTCGATCAGCGAGATCAGGGGGTCCTGGTTGAGATGGTCGGGCAGCGGCAGCTGCAGCAAGATCCCGTGTACGCGCTCGTCTGCGTTAAGCGCTTCGATCAGCGCCGCGAGGGCCTCCTGGGAGACGTCGCCGCCGGGCTCGTGGTGGAAGGACTCGATGCCGACCTCGGCAGAGTCCTCGCGCTTCATCCGGACGTACACGGCGGAAGCGGGGTCGTCGCCGACCAGGATCGTCGCCAGGCCGGGTCGGGCGGGCAGCTCGACAATCTGTTCCCGCACCCGTTCGCGCACCCCGGTCGCGATCGCCTTGCCGTCTATGAGCCGTGCAGTCACCCTCTCACCGCTTGCGGATCGGCGCGTAGTCCGCCATCAGCTTGCGCTCCGAGCTGTCACCGGCGAAGCGGACGATGACGACCCCCCCCGGCTCGACCGCCGTCACCACGCCATCGCCGAAGCTGGCGTGGATGACGTCGTCGCCGGTCTGCAGCTCCAGGGTCGGGCCGGGGTCGATCGGGCTGGCCGCCCCCGTCGGCAACTCCGCCCCCCAGCCACCGCCGGCCCCCGGTGCGCTCGAACCGCGCTCCACCAGATCCTCGGGCAGCTCGTCGACGAAGCGGGAGGGCAGGTTGCGCTCGGCCCGGCCGAACAGCCGCCGCTCCCGGGTCCAGGCCATGTAGAGGCGGCGGCGGGCGCGGGTGATGCCGACGTAGCAAAGGCGTCGCTCCTCCTCCTCGCCCCCCTCTTCCAGCGCTTTCATGTGGGGGAAGGCGCCGTCCTCACAGCCGACGATGAAGACCGTGTCGTACTCGAGGCCCTTGGCGTTGTGGAGGGTCATCAGCGTGATCGCCGGGTCGTCGCGTAGCTCGTCCTGCTGGGAGTAGAGGGAGATCTGCTGCAGGAACTCCTCCAGCGCGGTGAGATCACTCTCCCCCTCCAGCTCGCGGTTGACGTCGAACTCGGCCGCACCGTCCACCAGGGCTTCGAGGTTCTCGGCTCGGCCCTCGGCCTCGATCGTCCGCTCCGACGCCAGTGCATCGAGGTAACCGCTCTCCTGAAGGGTCGCCTGCAGCAGCTCGGCCACCGGGGCCTCCTCTACTCGCCCACGCAGCCCCTCCAGCGTCTCGTAGAAGCGCGAGACCGCCTTGATCGCCGCCGCTCCCAGCCCTGGCACCTCCTCCGCCTGGCCTGCAACCTCCCAGATCGCCAAGCCGGTGGTGTTGGCGTGGGCGGCGAGCCGCCCTTGGCTGGTTTTGCCAATTCCGCGCCTTGGCGAGTTGACGACCCGCGCAAAAGAGACCTGGTCGGCGGGGTTGACCAGGAGGCTGAGATAGGCGATGGCATCCTTGACCTCGGCCCGCTCGTAGAACTTCGTGCCGCCGACTACCTGGTAGGGCAGCTCGAAGCGGACGAGCGTGTCCTCCAGCACACGGCTCATCGCGTTGGTCCGGTAGAAGACGGCGACGTCCTCGCGCCGTACCCCCTCCTCCTCGCCGAGTCGCTCGATCTCCCCCGCCACCCAGCGCGCCTCCTCGTGCTCGTCGGAGAGCTCGCGCAGCTGCAGCGGCTCGCCACCCGACAGTTCGGTCCAGAGCCGCTTCGGCCGGCGCTGTCGATTGCGCTCGACCACCGCGTTGGCGGCGGAGAGAATGGTCTGGGTCGAGCGGTAGTTCTGCTCGAGCTTGACCACGTCGGCCTCGGGAAAGTCGTGCTCGAAGTCGAGGATGTTACGAATGTCGGCGTGCCGGAAGCCGTAGATCGACTGATCCTCATCACCGACCACCATCAGGTTGCCATGCTCTGAGGTGCGCAGCTGCAGCATCCGATATTGGGCGTGGTTGGTGTCCTGGTACTCGTCGACCAGGACGTGGCGGAAGGTGCGCTGCCAGCGCTCCCGGACCTCCTCGAACAGCTCCAGGGCGTTCACCGTGCGCACCAGCAGGTCATCGAAGTCCATCGCATTGGCTTCAAGCATCCGCTTCTCATAGAGCGGGTAGATCTCGGCTGCGGTCTCTTCGAAGACGCTGCCCTGCGTCTGGGCGTAGGCGTCCGCGTCGATCAGCTGGTTCTTGGCGCCGGAGATTTGAGAACGGATCGCCCGGGGCGGATAGCGTTTTGGGTCGACGTGCAGCTCCCCCATGCAGCGTTTGAGCATTCGCAGCGAGTCGGACTCGTCGTAGATGGTGAAGCTGCGCGAGTAGCCGAGCCGCTCCGCGTCTGCGCGCAGCATCCGGGCGCAGGCGGAATGGAAGGTGGTGACCCACATCGCCCGTGCCGAGCGGCCGACCAGCCTCTCCGCTCGCTCGCGCATCTCGGTCGCCGCCTTGTTGGTGAAGGTGATCGCCAGGATCTCCCCCGGTCGCGCCTCCCCCGTCGCCAGCAGGTAGGCGATGCGGTGGGTTAGGACCCGGGTCTTGCCGGAGCCAGCGCCGGCAAGGACCAGCAACGGTCCCTCGCCGTGGCGCACGGCTTGCTGCTGCGGCTCGTTCAGGCCCGCCAGCAGGCGCTCGGCGCGATCTGCGCCCGGTTCGGTCGGCGCCCCCTCGGGGGTATCGGGCGCGTTGGCGGGCGTCTCCGGCTCAGTTTGGAGCATTAGAAACCGAGAATAGACAGCCGCGCGGCTGGTCTAAAGACGCTCAGCCGCCGGCTGAGGAGCGGCCGGTGCGGGGGCGCAGGCCTTGCGGGTCCTGCTGCGCAGACTCGGTGCCGTCGAGCTCGGCGATCCGCTCCTCCAATTTCGAGATCCGCTCCGAAAGGGTCTTGATCGCCTCGGCGATCGGGTCGGGCAGGTGGATCCAGTCGGCGTCCGGACCTTCCGGGCGCTTTCCCTCCACCTTGACCAGGTGGCCGGGGTTGCCGACCACGGTCGAGCTCGGTGGCACGTCCTCGACGACGACCGTGTTGGCGCCGATCTTGGCGCTGTCGCCGACCGCAATCGGCCCGAGCAGCTTGGCGCCCGAGCCGACGGTGACGTTGTCACCCAGCGTTGGATGGCGCTTTCCACGCTGGAAGCCGGTGCCGCCAAGCGTCACTCCCTGGTAGAGGGTGACCCGCTTGCCGATTTCCGTCGTCTCGCCAATCACGACGCCCGAGCCATGGTCGATGAAGAACTCCGGCCCGATCTTCGCCGCTGGGTGAATCTCGACCCCGGTGATGGCCCGGCTCACATAAGCGATCGCTCCGGGTACCACCGGTACGCCAGAATCGCGCAGCGCGTGCGCAACCCTGTGCGCGAGCAGCGCCTGTACGCCGGCCCAGCCGAGCAGGATCTCGAAGGACGAGATCCCCTGCGCGGCAGGATCCCGATCCCGGGCCGCGGCCACATCGGCCCGCAGCTCCTGGGCCACTCGTTTCAACAGTTTCATGGTGCGAAGAAGGGTAGGGACATGTAGCGCTCGCCCGAGTCGCAGACCACCGTCACCACCCTTTTCCCTGTCAGCTCCGACCGCGAGGCGACCTCGAGTGCGGCTTTGATGTTCGCTCCGGCAGAAATGCCGGCCAGCACGCCCTCACGCTGCGCAGCAAGGCGCGCCGTCTCCAGCGCGTCCTCATCGGAGACGGCAATCGTCTCGTCGATCACGGAGCGGTCCAGAACTTCGGGGACGAAGCCGGCCCCGATTCCCTGGATCTTGTGCGGACCCGGCGCACCACCAGAGAGAACCGGTGAGGCCGCTGGCTCGACCGCGACAACCAGCGTCTCGGGGCTGCGCTCGCGCAGGAGCCCGCCAACTCCGGTGATCGTGCCCCCAGTGCCGACGCCGGCGACAAAGGCGCCGACCTCGCCATCGGTGTCACGCCAGATCTCCTCTGCGGTGGTGCGGCGGTGCACCTCCGGATTGGCTGGGTTGGAGAACTGCTGCGGCATG
>DATNGU010000249.1:0-2417 GCA_035605775.1 Solirubrobacterales bacterium
GACGGTCACCGAGGCGCCGGCGCCGATCAGGCTGGCAACAAGATGACCACCGATGAACCCGGCGCCACCGAAAACGATGGCGTGTCTGCCGCTGAGGTCAAGCGTAGGGGCGGTCAATTCGCGCAAGCCTAGCCAATCCGAGATGCGGCGTTCTCCACGTTCGCTATCGATCGCCGTTTCCGCACGGCACCCTGCAAAAACGCAGCATCTCTAGAACATACGTCCAGATGCTGCGGGGCGTCCCGCAAGCGATTGGACGCTTGTCCGATGAGGGAACCGCATGCCGGTTCCCAACTTCACAAGCCGCTCGACCGCCTTCGTCGTGGGTCTGGTCGCCCTGTGCGCCACGCTCGTCCCCTCGAGCGCTCTGGCGGCAACCACGACGAGCCTCAACTCTGCGGTGGCCGTCGGGGCAAACGGGCAGAGCGGGGTCAGGGCTCTGTGCACCCGGGAAGCAAAGCGCAAGCTGCGCCGCCTCAGCTCGCGCGCCAGCACCAGCACTGCGGCCACCAGGAAGGTGCGCCGGACCAAGGCCGCCCTACAGCGCCGTTGCGTGGAGCGGCGAGCCAAACAGCTAAAGTCGAACGCGACCACCCCGAGCGCCTCCCTCGCGATCGGCATCGACGGTGGCTACTCAGGCTGGTGGGACGAAGAAATCCAGTTCCGAACCGCCCTGGGGGCCCCCGTGACCCGCCACGAGTGGGATCCGAACCAGCCCGTGAATGACCAGGACGACCTCGTGCTCGCCGCCACCACCGAAGTCCACACCCGCATCCACGCCTTGCTCGGCGGCAACGAACTCGGCGATGCGAACCACTACCGCGACTGGGTCATCGACTTCATCCGCCGCTACGGCGTCGGCGGCAGCTTCTGGAGCGAGCACCCCAGCCTCGATGCCAGCCGCTACGCGATCACCACCTTCGAGCTCGGCAATGAGCCTTACTTCGGCGGGATGTCCCCGAGCGAGTACGCCGACACCGTTCGCCCGACCCTCGAAGCTGTCCAGCAGCTCGGCCTGCCCGCCAAGCTGATCCTGCCGAGCTACATCTATGACAGGGAGACGCAGTGGATCGACACGCTCTACCAGCGCATCCCCGATCTCAACTCACTCTTCTACGCCTTCGCCGATCACCCCTACTGGTACGGGCACGCACCCTCTGACACCAGTGGCGGCGGAAGCCCCTTTGGACGGATCGAAACGTTGCGGGCGAAGATGACCGAGCACGGCGCCGCTTCCAAGCCGGTCTTCTTCACCGAGTACGGCGAGTCGACCGCCAACTGCGGCAGCGAGTGCGTCAGCGAGTCAGTCCAAGCCGACCACATCCAGGAAATGATCGAGGCTTCGATCAATCGCACCGCTTGGAAGGTCGAGGCGCTCTTCCTCTACCAGCTCCACGACTGGGCCACCAATAGCACCAGCCGCGAGCAGCAGTTCGGCTTGCTGCGCCAGGACGGCAGCGCCAAGCCGGCCTACGCGATCGCCCGCGCGGCGATGCAGCGGTACGGCGGCTAGGGCCTTCGGGCGCCGAGCCGTTCACCCGACATGTGTCCAGTTGGCGGCAATTCCCTGCAAGACGCCGATTTCGATCCGACAGGGGGGTTGAAGCAATAGACCAGCCGGGGTCCGCGAAGGACGCGACTCCCGACAAAGGCACACCCGTCGCGAGGCGGGGTCGCAAAGCAAGGGGCCTCTCGAAGGCAGCCCGGCCACCGAAGGAGAACGATGCAGCCCTCACGCCCCGCCCTTCGCCTCGCCACCCTTTTCGCTGCGATCGTCTGCTTGCTGACCGCCGGCATCGCCACGACGGCGATCACCCAGGCCAGCACCTCGGCTAAGGCCTCCCCCTCAACCGATCGCCTGCGGCAAGTCGCCGCCAAGCGCCACGAGCGCCGCCAGCTGCGTCGGGAGCGCCATCGCCGCCCGGCACCCACTCCCACGCCGGCACCCTCTCCGACCCCGGCCCCCACTCCCGCGCCAGCTCCGGCTCCGGCTCCGGCTCCAGCCCCGGCCCCCACGCCCACCCCGGAACCGAGTGGAGACGTCGCCGCGCCGGCGGTCGCCTGGCAGGCGCCGACCGCCGCCGACACCGTTAACGGCACGCTCGACGGCTCCGAATGCCTCGCCGCCGCCAACGACGACCGCGGCGTCGCCAAAGTCGTCTTCAAGGTAGACGGCACCACGCTGAACAACGAGCTCTATGCGCCCTATGACTGCACCTTCGACTCGACCCGGGTGAGCAACGGCCCGCACACCCTGACCGCCACCGCATACGACGCAGCCGGCAACTCGCGCTCCGCCTCGATCGCGGTCAGCGTCGTCAACGGGGTCGCCCCGGCCCCGGCCCCGGCGCCGACGCCTGAACCGACCCCGACCCCCAGCCCGACCGGGATGATCGTCGGCCTCGATGCCGGAAACT
>DATNGU010000250.1:0-8276 GCA_035605775.1 Solirubrobacterales bacterium
ACGAGGGGGCAGACCACGAGCCAGCGCGGATCCTGCTCGACGAAGTCATCGCTGCACAGGGCGACTACCGACGGCTCGTGGCCCTACTCGTGAAGGGGATGACCGATTGGGGCCAGGGGATGACCAAGACCTACCGCGCCCAAGCGGTCGAGATCTGTACTGCCGAGGGGGTAGAGGTCGGCTCGAAGAGGAAGATCCTCGAGTTCTCTCGACTCTGCCAGGACCTTCACGGAGATCCGACGGTGGCGCAGTGGCTCCGGTGCATTCGCAAGGTCTTGGATGGCGACCACGGTGTCGACGGCTGGAAGATCCTGCGGGGAGACCAGCTGTACTTGCTCTCACGGCTCCGGCCCGGGCCAGAGGATGATGTCAGTGCTCTCCTCCACGCCGAGGCGCGAGCCCGCGACGCGATCCGACCGGCGCCGCGAAGGGGCTTCATGGTGATTCATAAGGCGAAGGGGCTCGAGTTCGAAGGGGTAGCTCTGCCCTACTGTGCCGGCGCTCTTTTTGGGGACGACCTGCCGTCTCGCCGCCGGATGTACGTGGCCATCTCACGCGCGCAGAACCGGATCCATTTCCTGGTTCCGGAGGAGGACCCGACGCCCCTGCTGCGGCCGTAGCGCCCACGAGATAGGCCGCGTCCGCTCGGCTGGGCGCCAGGCGACGGTGCGATCGAGGTCTCTGCTGATGGGGATGATCAGTAGGGCCCAGTCGTCGGGGTTGTGCCAAGCCGAACCGAGCGGCTAGCCTGACCTATGGACTTGGGTTACAGCAGCGAGCTGTACATCCTCGCCTTCGACCATCGCGGTTCGTTTACGAAGCGCTTTGGCGTCGAGGGTGATCCCACGGCTGAGGACAACCAGCGCTTCGCCGACGGCAAGCACCTGATCTTCGAGGGGATCGGCGCCGCGCTGGCGCGCGGCGCCGATCCCTCCGTGACCGGGGCGCTCGTGGACGAGCAGTACGGGGGTCCGACGGAGGTTCCCCAGCAGGCGAAGGCCCGTGGCATCAGGCTCGCCATGCCGGTTGAGAAGAGCGGCCAGAAGGAGTTCGACTTCGAGTACGGCGACGACTTCGGCGATCACATCGAGCGCTATGACCCGGACTTCTCGAAGGTGCTCGTTCGCTACAACCCCGACGGGGACACCGAGATGAACGAGCGCCAGGCCGAGCGGCTGCGACGACTCTCGGACTGGCTGCACGCGAACGACCGCAGGCTCCTCTTCGAGTTGCTGGTGCCGGCGGAGGAGGCCCAGCTCGCCTCGGTGGACGGCGACACCAAGCGCTACGACGCCGAGTTGCGTCCCGACCTGATGGTCCGAGCGATCCGTGAGCTGCAGGACGCCGGGATCGAGTCCGACATCTGGAAGATCGAGGGCGTCGACGAGCGCGCTGATTCCGAGCGAATCGCCGCCCAGTGCCGTGAGGGAGGACGCGACGGCGTCGCCTGCGTCGTGCTCGGTCGCGGCGCCGACAACGACAAGGTCGACGATTGGCTCCGCGCCGGAGCGCCGGTGGATGGCTACGTCGGCTTCGCAATCGGTCGGTCGATCTGGGGCGATCCGCTGCAGGGCTGGATCGAGGGCGCCCTCTCCCGCGAGGATGCCGCTTCACAGATCGCCGACAACTACCTTCGCTTCATCGAGGTGTATACGGCCTCCAGAGCCGAATCCGCCTAGCTGTCATAGACCGGTGCAAATCGTTCTCGCGATAGCACTCGGAATCGGGATCGGCCTTGTGGTCGGAGCCGTCGGCGGCGGCGGCGCGATCCTCGCGCTGCCGGTATTCGTCTATGTCCTCGGAGAGGGCGTCAGCTCGGCCTCGACGGCATCGCTCATCGTCGTCGCGCTCGGCGCCTCCGCGGGGGCGGGAGCGCATGCAGTGCAGGGTCTCGTCTGCTGGCGAGTGGCCGCGTCCTTCGCCGTTCCGGCGGCGGTAGGGGCCTACGTCGGCACGATCGCCGGCGCCTCGGTTAGCCCCCGAACCCTGATCCTCGCCTTCGTGCCGGTGATGTTGATCGCGGCCGCAATGACTTACGCCCGCGGCACCCAGAAGGTCAACCAGGACGCCGCTCGGCTACTGGGTTGTCCACAGCCCGAGCTTCGGCGCTCCGGCCCCGGTGGCCTGGTGGTCGGCGTGATGACCGGCTTCTTCGGCGTCGGAGGTGGCTTCCTGGTCGTCCCCGCCCTGACCTCCCTCCTGGGCCTGCCGCTGCGCAGGGCGATCGCGACCTCGCTTGCCGTGATCGGATTCACCGGACTTGCCGCGCTCGGTGTCCACCTGGGACGTGGCGCTGAGCCTGACTGGCCGCTGACGATCGCACTCAGCGGGGCTGCCGCCGTCGGCGCGCTTTCGGGCAGCTCCCTGGGCAGCCGGGCCTCTACCGCCACGCTGGGTCGCGCCTTCGCGCTCGTCGTCGCGCTTCTCGCGCTGGCCCTGCTCGTCGACGTCCTCGTTCTGGGAGGCCCGCCGAGCGGATAGGGACCTCGGCCGGTCAGTCAGGGGTATGTTCGGGCATCGACATCGTCCCCAGAAGCCAGCCTCCGCGGGCAGAGGATCGGTTCAGCGACGAGCTCGAGCGTTGGCTGAGCAGCGACGCTGACAAGACGCTCGGCGGCCTCGTCGACCTCTTCGGGCAAAGGAGCTTCGCGATCGTGTTCGTGTTCCTGCTCGGCGTCCCTGCGCTCCCGCTGCCGACCGGCGGGGCCACGCATGTGTTCGAGGCCATAGCGATGCTCCTCGCACTCCAGCTGATCGCCAACCGCGATCGGATCTGGCTGCCCCGGCGGTGGCGTGGCATCGACGTGGCCGGCCCGAACCGGCAGCGTTTCACCAACGCGCTCATGAAGACGGTGCGCCGACTCGAGCGCAGCTCGCGGCCACGTCTGACCTTCATGTTCGGGCACCGCCTCAGCAACATCGCGTTCGGAGCACTTGTGCTCGGCGGCTCACTCGGTGCCTTCTTGGCGCCGCCCTTCTCGGGCCTTGACACGCTGCCGGCGCTGGGGGTCGTATTGCTCTCGCTCGGCGTGCTGCTCGAAGACTTCCTGGTGGTGATCGTGGGCGTGCTGGTGGGGGTCGCGGGGGTCGTGCTCGAGATCGCACTCGGGAGGCTCGCCATCGATGCTCTCAGCGAGCTTCTCTAGTGCTAAGCGGTGGTAGGGCACGATCCGCGCCGCGCTTTCGGTCGAGGGCTATGGTCATGACCATGGCGGACCCATTGCTGGGACCCGATACTCCCAAGAGCGCATAGGTCACCAGTGAGTGGGACGGGCCACCCCGCGGGTCCCGAAGTCCCACGCGGCCAGCCCGCCGCTGCCCCGACCGGTCGTAAGCTCGCCCTTCTCGTGCTCGCCATTGCGGCGGCGCTTGCGGGCCTCTACGTCCTGCTTCCGGCGATCGCGGGCCTGGACAACACCTGGAATCGCCTCACGAAGGGGGATCCGTGGTGGCTCAGCGTGGCGCTCGGGCTCGAGCTGCTTTCGTTCGCCTCCTACGTCGTCTTCTTTCGTGCGGTCTTTGCCGTCGGACACAGTGAGATCGATTGGAGGGTGAGCTACCGGATCACGATGGCAGGGGTTGCTGCGACCCGTCTGCTCGCCACGGCGGGCGTGGGGGGCGTGATTCTCACGGTTTGGGCGTTGGAGAAGCGAGGAATGCAGGGTCGTGAGGTCGCGGTGCGTATGTCGACCTTCTTGGTGCTGCTCTATGCCGCCTTCATGGCCGCATTGGTGATCGTTGGGCTGGGTCTGCGCAGTGGGGTCCTCCCGGGGGCAGCTCCATTCGGCCTGACCGTGGTACCGGCGATCTTCGGAGCAATGATGATCGTCGGGGCGATTCTGATTCGAGTGCTCTCACACGACCTCGATCATGCCCTCGCGCGGCTAATGGCTGCCGACGGTAGGACGGCCCGCTTGGGCCGGGCCCTCGCAACCGTTCCAGCCGCGGTCGCGTCCGGAGTTACTGGAGCTCTCCGACTGGTGGAATCGCGGCGGCCCGGACTGCTCGGGGCGATCGGCTGGTGGGCATTCGACGTCTCCGTCCTCTGGGCATGCCTGGAGGCCTTTGGGGGTGGTCCCACCATCTGGGTCGTGATCATGGCCTACTTCGTTGGAATGCTCGCCAACGTGCTGCCGATACCAGGCGGACTCGGGGCGGTGGATGGAGGCATGATCGGCGCGCTGATTGGCTTCGGCGTCAGCGGCGGCTTGGCGATCGTGGCGGTTCTCAGCTACCGAGCGTTCGCCTTCTGGCTGCCCACCGTCCCGGGCGCGATCGCTTATGCCCAACTCGTCCGTGACGCACACCATGCTCGCTGAGCACCTACCTTTATCAAGCTGGAAAACCGACAAGAGGAGGAAACGTCCTATGGCTGACCAAACGATCACGTTGACGCTCTCCAGACCCGACGCGGAGGTGTTGGTGGGAGTGCTCGCATCCGAGCGCTACAACCCTGACACCGAAGCGGTCTGCGACGGCATCCGCAAGCAGCTCGACGAGAAGTTGGCCGGCTGAGTCTCAGGCCGGAGTGGAGCTGAGCGTCTTCTTGCGCTGCTCGTACTCCTCGACCGAGATTTGGCCCTCGGCGAGGCGGCGGTCGAGGATCGCGAGCGGGTCGGCGCCCGGCCCGCCATGGCCACGACCGATCGCCTCGCGCAGCAGCCAGACGATCCCGACGATGACGAGTCCCCAAAAGAGGACCATGCCGAGCATCATCACGATCATCCAGCCCGTTCCGACGTAACCGTCGTGCATCCCCCAGGTATCGGCGAACGGAAGAAGTGAGAGGCTTGCCGAGAGCACCTGACCACTGTAGGTCAAAGAGGTCGCTCGTCCTGTCAGCGATCTAACGCCAGCGCCGCAGCCGGTTGGCGTTGCCGACCACCGACAATGAGCTGGCGGCCATCGCCGCGGCGGCGATCATCGGGCTCAGCTGCAGGCCGATGAACGGATAGAGGATCCCGGCCGCGATCGGGATGCCGATCGTGTTGTAGCCGAAGGCGAAGACCAGGTTTTGGCGGATGTTGCGCATCGTCGCCCGGCTGAGGTCCAGTGCGGTGACGACGCCGCACAGCTCGCCGGAGACCAGGGTGACGTCGGCCGCCTCGATCGCGACGTCGGTGCCGGTCCCGATCGCGATGCCGACGTCGGCCTGCGCCAGGGCTGGGGCGTCGTTGATGCCGTCGCCGACCATCGCCACGAGCTTGCCCTCGTCCTGCAGGTGGCGGACCTCCAGCGCCTTGTCCTCTGGAAGGACCTCGGCGAGGACCCGTTCGATTCCGACCTGGCGGGCGATCGCCTCGGCGGTGCGGGCGTTGTCGCCGCTGATCATCACGACCTCGAGGCCGAGTCGGCGCAGCTCCGCGATCGCCTCGGTGGAGCCCGGCTTGACCGTGTCGGCGACCGCGATCACGCCCGCGGGCGCTCCTTCCAGGGCGACGAGGATCGCCGTCTTTCCCTCCGCCTCCAGTCGCTCCGCGGCGGCCTCCAGCGGAGCCGCGTCGATCCCCTCCTCTCGGAGCAGGCGCCGCGTGCCGACCAGTAGGCGCCGGCCCTCGACCGTGGCGCGCAGGCCCCGCCCGGTCGCCGAGTCGAACTCTGCCGCCTCTGGCGGCGTCAGGCCCCGATCCTCGGCGCCCGCGACGACCGGCCTGGCGAGCGGATGCTCTGAGGAGCGCTCCGCCGCCGCGACCAGGCGCAGTAGCTCCGCCTCCTCAACTCCGCCGACCGCCACGACGTCGGTCAGTGAGGGTTCCCCGCGCGTGATCGTGCCGGTCTTGTCGAGAACGATCGCGCGCAGCTTGTGGGCCGCCTCCAACGCCTCGGCGGAGCGGATCAGCGCTCCCCTCTGCGCGCCCTTGCCGGTGGCCACCATGATTGAGAGCGGGGTCGCGAGTCCAAGCGCGCAGGGGCAGGCGATGATCAGCACCGCCACCGCGGCGACCAACGCATAAGTGAGCGCCGGCTCGGGGCCGACGTCGAACCAGGCGACGAAGGTGGCGATGGCGATGAAGATCACCGCCGGGACGAAATAGCCCGCGACCAGATCGGCAACGCGCTGGATCGGCGCCTTCGACCCCTGCGCCTGCTCGACCAGGCGCACGATCTGGGCCAGCATCGTGTCGCGGCCGACCCCCGTCGCGCGGAAGCGGAAGGCGCCGGTCTGGTTCATCGTCGCGCCGATCACCGTGTCGCCGGCCTCCTTGGTCACCGGCAGCGACTCGCCCGTGACCATCGACTCGTCGAGGGTCGAGCGGCCCTCCACAACCTCCCCATCGACCGGGACCTTCTCTCCCGGCCGAACCGCCACCACGTCTCCCGGCACGACCTCCTCGATCGGGACCTCCTGCTCGCCGGAGTCGCGCACGACCCGCGCCGTCTTCGCCTGCAGCCCGACCAGCTCGCGGATCGCCTCGCCCGTGCCCGCCTTCGCCCGCACCTCGAGCAGCCTTCCCAGCAGGATCAGGGTGATGATCACCCCGACCGCCTCGTAGTAGACGTCGCGCAGATCGCTCGGCAGCAGCCCCGGGAAGACCGTGACGAAGAGGCTGTAGCCGAAGGCCGCCGCGGTGCCGATCGCGATCAGGGTGTTCATGTCGGCGCTGCGGTGGGTGAGGGTCAGCCAGCCGGTGCGGTGGATCGGCCAGCCGGCGTAGAGCATGACGGGGGCGATCAGCGCCAGCTGCAGCCAATGGTCGAGCAGGAGGTCGGGGACCCAGGTGGCGCCGAAGACATCGCTTGCCATCACCGCGAAGAGCACCGGCGCGGTCAGCAGGGCGCCGATCGCGACCCGCCGGCTGAGGTCGGCGATCTCCTCACGCCGGGCCGCCGCCTCGGCCTCTTCGTCGCGACCGGAGCCGTCCACAAGCCCATCGCCGTCGCGGAGCGCGTAGCCGGCGTCGGCGATCGCCTCCCGCAGCTGCCCGACTCCGAGCTGACCCGGGTCGTAGTCGATCGTGACCCGCTCGGTCGCCATGTTGACCGCGGCCCTGTCCACCCCCGGCAGGGCCAGCACCGCTCCCTCGATCGTCGCCACGCAGGAGGCGCAGCTGATGCCCCCGGGCTGGAGCGCCAGTTCCACCTCGACCGGCGTCGCCACCTCGCACCTCGGCCCGACGCCGACCGCCTCGGCCACCGCTCCAGCCGAGTCCTCCTCGACCGCGCCTCCGTTTCCCCCTGCCGTGGCCGGCTCGACGACCAGCTTGCCGTGGACCATGTTCATCCCGCAGGCGAATCCGAACTCGCCGCTGCGATCCGGGGTGAACTCGACCGTGGTCGTGGAGAAGGGAGCCAGCGAGCGGCTGACGCCGAAGTCTGGGAAGACGACGCGGGAGGTGCAGTCGCCGGTCTCCTGACGATCGAAGATCAGCTGCAACGGCACTCCGGCGCGGGCGCGGATCAGGTTCGGCGAGTAGCCGCCCTTGACCGCGATCTCCATCCGCTGCCGGTCGCCGGCAAATTCGGCTGCATGCGCTCTCCGTGCTCCGAAGAAGAACCAGGCGAGTGCGGCGATGGCCGCCGCGCCTCCAGCGCTGACAAGGGCCTCAGCCATCGCAAAGGACTATCGCACGGCGTCGGGGGCGCCGAGTTCAGAGGCGATCCCGGCCGCCCAGGCACGGATCTCGTCCCAGTCGCGACGGTCTCGGAACTCCATTGGGACGCCAGTGACCATCGCCTTCTCCATCGGTCCGTGGGGATCGGCTGGCAGACGGCCCCCGAAGACGACGTGGTCACGGGCGCCCAGCTCCTCGACCTTCTTGACGATCTTCGGAGGCTCGAGCCAGTCAGGGTTTTCCTCCTGATTGGGGTCGCCGACCGGCCCCGAGCTGAATACCCAGAGGGGTAGCTCGGCGAGCTGCTTGGAGTGCTTGCGCAGGAAGTGCTTGGCGTCTCCTCGCCAACGTTTCATGTAGACGGCGCTGCCGAGCACGACGGCGTCGTAGGGCGAGATATCGGAGATGTTGTCGCTCTCGAGGCAGTCGACCTCAAGGCCGGCCTTGCTGAGCGTCTTCGCGACCGCCGCTGCGATCTCCGCGGTCGAGCCCCGCTTCGATGCGTAGGCGACCAGCACCCTCATGATTTACCGAGGTGCTGGATGAAGACGTCTGAGCCGGGGAAGACCTCGGACTCATGGCCGTCTTCCCAGCGCACCAGGTAGGGCGGCGCCCCGTTCTCGCCGAGCACCTTCAGAACCTCGGCATCGCGCTCCGGCTCTCCCTGGCGATGCCCGCGAACGACCAGGCGATCACCCGGCTTCGCTCGCAGCGGGGAATGAT